>PMOP01000127.1 GCA_003161495.1 Acidobacteriota bacterium
GCGCACCAGTGCATCGAGCCGTACAGGGTCGCGGGGAACGGCAAGAAGAATCCGAACGGGATGGGCGTGCATGTTCCGCGCATTATTGAGGAGGAGTGCGTGGGGTGCAACCTCTGCGCGCTGGTTTGCCCTGTCGACGAATGCATTACGATGAAGCAGATCGATACGGGGCTGCCGTTTGAGAGTTGGAAAATGCGGGTGAAGAGGCTGGCATAGCGCGGGCTTCACAGGCAGCGGAAAAACTCAAAGTTTTCCCATTCCGAGTCGCTGCGCGCCGAGGAATCTCTCTTTCCTGCGATTAAACCGAAGAGAGATTCCTCACTTCGTTCGGAATGACAAAATAAAATACTTTTCCCGCAATCTGTTCGGCGTGTGGGATTGCTGTGCGAGGGGAATCAAAACCCGCAGGCTGAAGCCCGCGCTACTTTACTGCATCGCCGCCCAGTATGCTGCGAAACTGGTTGCGAATCCTACGAACCAGGCGTAGTCGTACAGCACGCGCAATGCGGGGACGATCAGGCCGATGAAGGCCACGCCCGCTCCGGCTGCCAGTGCCGCCATGGCGCGCCAGTTGATGCCGCTGGAGAATTCGTAAAAACCGCCGCGCTGATACAAGTCCTCCACGAGAATGATTTTTTTGCGGATGACGAAGTAATCGCAAATCATTACTCCCGCGATCGGACCGAGAAATCCGGAATATCCGAGCAGCCACCCGAAAATGTAGTTGCTGTAATTTGCAAGCAGCTTCCAGGGTTGGAATAGGAAGCCGCCCACGACGCAGGTAATCAGGCCTCCCGTTCGGAAACTGATCAACCGCGGCGAGAGATTGGAGAAATCGTTTGAGGGCGAGACCAGGTTTGCCGCGACGTTGACGTTCAAAGTCGCAAGCAGCAATGCCGCCATGGCGATCACGACCGCGCCTGGATTTCCGAGGCGCGCGAGAACCTGAACGGGATCCCAGATGGTCTGGCCGAAAATAATCGTGGTTGCGGAAGTTACAGCTACGCCGATGAAAGAATAAAGCGTCATGGTGGTGGGCAAAGCAAGCACCTGGCCAACCACTTGGGCGCGCTGGCTGCGCGCATAGCGCGTGAAATCCGGAATGTTCAACGCCACGGTGGCCCAAAATCCCACAACGCTTGTCAGCGATGGAATGAAGAAGCGGAAAAATTCTCCGAACGTCTGAAATTTGGATGGCGCCGCCAGCATCGTTCCAAAGCCGCCCGCCTTCACGACGGCCCACGCGAGCAGTGCCACGCCGATGAGCAACAGAAATGGCGCGGTGATGCCCTGCAAAAACCGAAGCGTGCGAATGCCGCGCATGATCACGACGACGTGCAGCAACCAAAAGCCGCCAAAGCAAATCCACACGCCTGGCGCGTACGTTCCCCACGAGGGAACTAGGACGGTGACCATCACATTTATCGCAGCGCCGCCGATCCAGGCATTAATCCCGAACCAACCGCACGCCACCAGAGCGCGAAGAACCGCTGGAACATTCGCGCCCAAAACTCCGAACGACGCGCGCGCGAAAACCGGGAAAGGGATTCCGTATTTCGCGCCCGCATGCGCGTTGAGAAGCATGGGCGCGAGAACCAGGACATTGCCCAAAAACACGGTGAAGATCGCCTGCTTCCAACTCATCCCGCCGGCGATCATTCCGCTCGCCAGCATGTACGTGGGGATATTGACGCTCATGGCGACCCACAGCGCTGCATAGTTGTAGGTGCTCCAACTGCGGCGCGAAGAGGGAATGGGCGCGAGGTCTTCGTTGTAGAGGGAACTCGAGCGGATGGTTTCGGCGTCGAGAACGCCGGAGTGGATGCCGTTCTGGCCGGGATGTTCCGCGGGGCTCACCGTTCAGTAGATCCCTCGCCGCAAATCGGGCATTTGAGGAATCTGGATATTGATGACGCGGCCTTCGTCCGCAAGTTTTAAAAGAATGCGGACCGCCGAGCCGACATCCTTGGTGCTCCAATCCGATGTCGCCATGGGTTTCGCGGGCTTGTCGGTCTCTCGCCACAAAAGATCCTCGCCCTTGTGTCCAAGCTGTTCCGGCTTGATTTCATAGACTTCCATGTTGCGGACGTAAATCACGAGGTAGCGAGAGCCCATCTGAAGCAGCAGCGGATCAAATTTTTTTCCGGCCTGAAAAACATTCCAAATTTTCGGCGCGCGAGAATCCACTTGCAGGATCGCGGCGGGAATGGATTTCCAGACTATTTTTTCCTTGTCGGCGGAATAGGAATTCGCGGCCAGGATCAACAGCAGAGCCGCGACGCTTCCTGCATGCTTCATAAAGGTTCTGCGCATGTTCATCCTTGACATTATTGTTGTAGCCCGCCTCTTCAGACGCGGGGGTTTCCGCTGATTCGCGAGACAAACCCCGCCTCTGAAGAGGCGGGCTACAGCAAAAGGAACAGGCCCACTCAGGGCCAGTCGACGGGTAAGCGGCGCGACTTCACAACCACGTGTTTATTTTTGCGCGCATATTCAACGAGATCGACAAGCAATTGCACGTCATTCTCGCAGTACTTGCAAACTTCTTCCTTGCGGCCCTCGCGCCACCACTGCACGATGTCCAAACCGTTTCCCGTTTTCTGATTCCCCAGGGTTTCACGCGCGAGATCGTCGAGTTTGATGCGGTGTCCGAGCCGGCGGTGCAAATCCACGAGCAAGTCAAACGATTTGCCGCGCAGATGGTTCACCGGCTGGTAGGCGCTTAGCACTTCAAAATCGAAGCGCTCGCCATTGAAGGAGACGATGCGGTCGAATTGGCCGAGTTCGGAAATGAGCGCCTTGGCATCCGGTTCAAACCAGCGCCGGAATTGATTTTGCGCGTCCCAGGTTACGGCAACGGCAAGGCCGAAGCGCGCGATGCTTGACCAGCCTCCCTCGACCTCGTGCGAAAGGCGAAGCGTTTCGATGTCAAAGAAGATTTCGCGTGTCAGGTCGGGAAAAAGGCTGGGTGTCGTCGCCATTGGTCTTTCATTCGCTAAGTAAGTTCCTGTGCGCTACGAATGGTGAATCCTGAGGCGGGAAACGTCAAGTCCATCCTGATTCCGTGCGGAACTTAATTGAAGTTACGGCTTATTGCGACGAAACCTCTTCGGGGAACCAATGGCGCGGCCTGGAACGCGCGACTTTGGAAGGAGCAGCGCATTTTGTCCCGCAATGGGGACAATATTTGAATAAGGGAAGAATACGCTCATTGCAACTTGGACATTCCAGAAGGGAAATATTTTCAATGGGCACGACACGGAGGATTTCATCCAGGGTCGTCACGCCGCTCAGAACCTTTTCCAATGCATCTTCCTGCATGAGGCGCATTCCGTTGGACCGCGCGGCGGCGCGGATATGCTCGACGTTCCCGGAAGCGCGAATGATGCTGCGAACGGAATCGTCAACGCGCAGCAACTCATAAATTCCAACGCGGCCTAAAAAGCCGGTTTGGCTGCACTTGTCGCAACCGATAGGCACAGCCATACTTTTCGGGATCCTGGACAAGCCAAATTGAGCCATGCGCGACTGAAATTCCGGAGTCGCGACCTGAACCGTGTGGCAGGGGCACAGCAAACGCACCAGACGCTGCGCGAGAATTCCGGTCACGGACGAACTGATGAGATACCCTGGAATCCCAAGGTCAAGCAAGCGGACAATGGCGGAAACACTGTCGTTCGTGTGCAGAGTGGAAAGCACCAGATGGCCTGTCTGCGCCGCCTTCATTACAATTTCCGCGGTCTCCTTGTCACGAATCTCGCCCACCATGATGATATTTGGATCCTGCCGGAGAATGGACCGGAGGCAGCTCACAAAGGTCAGGCCGGCCCGGGTATGAACGTGCACCTGGTTTATGCCCGGGAGAACGTATTCGATGGGGTCTTCCACCGTAACGATGTTTACCGAAGCCTGGCGCAGCTTGTTGAGCGAAGAATAAAGAGTCGTACTCTTGCCCGAGCCCGTCGGACCGGTTACGAGGATCATTCCTTGAGGCGCGGATAGGAGGTCCGAAAGCCCTTCGGAAACGTCGGGTGACATACCCAAATCAGAAAAAGAAGTCAGCGGCGCGCTCGTCTCCAACAGCCGGATCACGACTTTCTCTCCGTATTGTGTGGGCAGCGTGGAGACTCGCAGGTCGAGCTGCTTCTCGCCAACGGAAACCATGAAGCGCCCGTCCTGAGGAACGCGCCGCTCCGAGATGTCCATGTCGGAAAGAATTTTGACGCGCGAGATCAGAGAATTTTGCAGACCTCGCGGAATCAGCTGGTGATCGTGCAGCACGCCGTCCACGCGCATGCGCACTACCGTGTCGGAAACGCGCGGCTCGATGTGAATATCGCTGGCCCGGTTGGCCATGGCCACTTGGATCACTTCGGAGACCAGGCGAACCGCCGGAGTTTTTTTCTGCCGAAGATCGGCCTGTATTTCCTGGATAGCTTCCTGATTGGCTTGCCGCGAACTGGTGGAGAAGAATTCCACTTCCTGAAATTGTTTTCTTTCGGTCCCGCGAATCGTCCCATAGGAAGAGGCCAGTCCGCTTTCGGCGGCATAGTGCTTGTCGATGGCCTGTTGCAGTTCGGAGCGAAAGGATAGGCGCGGAGAAATTTCCCAGCCTGTCGTAAACCGCAGCTCGTCCAGCGCCGAAAGGTTTTGCGGCGCGGCCATGGCGACGATCAGTCGATTATTTTCCTTTCGCATGGGCAGCACGCTAAGGCGTTCCGCCATCGTACGGGGCACCAGCTTCAAGGCGCTAGGGTCGGGCGCAATCGAGGCGCAATCCATGTAGGGGATGCGGGAGACTTCTTCCAGGGCCGCTCCCAAGTCTTCCTTGGAAACCAGACTCCGCTCCAGCATCAATTCACCGAGGTGAATCAATTTCCCCTGCTGCTCTCCAATCACTTTCTGGAGGTCACCAGGAGAAATCATTCCCCGATCACGCAGAACTTCCCCTAGTTTTTTCTTCTTCATGAAGTCCTCCGACAACGGACCCAATGCAAACTATCGGCGAAGGCACCGCTAGCCTCCTTAAAGGAGCTAATTTACGTTACCAGTACTGCGGCCGTACTGGAACACGTTAGATTGGAGGGGGTATGCAAACAGGAACTTGAGCGTTCAATCCATTGATTACAAGGCAGTTAGAATGCCTAAAAGCGCCGTTACGGGCGGCCTGCGGCGAAAATTATGAAGGCGCGGATCCGCGGGGCACTTCAAGCTTGATGAACGGATTTGACCTGGTCGCTTAATTCTAGAGTTGCAGTTCGCCAAACGATGCATCGAGAATCCGGATGGCCGCGTCCACATCCGTTTTTCCGATATTGAGCATGGGCGAAAGGCGAATGACGTTGCCGTAAAGGCCGCCCTTGCCGATCAGCAATCCATGTTCGCGCGTGTTTTCCAGCAATTGCGATGTCGCTTCGGGAGCGGGCTCCTTCGTCTCGCGATCTTTCACGAGTTCGAGTCCGAGCATCAGGCCCTTGCCGCGCACGTCGCCGA
>PMOP01000426.1:0-3688 GCA_003161495.1 Acidobacteriota bacterium
CCCGGCGCGAGTCCCGCGCGATCCGCGGCCTGGTAGCGCGCGTTCGACGCGGAGGGGCTCCATCCCGCCCATGAATCATTTGCCGGACCGGACAATATGGAAATATTCGCGGAGCAAAATGCGCTGGCGGGCAGCGGTGATTCTTCCGTCTTCGTTCCCAGAAAGTTCGCGACCGCCTCGCGCTCTTCGCGCTTCATGGGGTACGCCACGGCCATCATCAATCCAAAATCGAGCGTTCGNNCTGGTCGTGGCAAGTCGCGCACCGCTTTTGATAAACGTCGGCGCCCGAAACGGAAATTGCCGCGGAAGGCGAAGCAGTCGCCGGATTCTGCGCCGCCGCCGATATCGCGGAAAAAAACAGCGCAAATACAGCAACGTAAAAAGACAAACTCGCGGAGGTACGTGCAACTCTCATCTGAATTTTTCCTTTAGAGCATTAATTTCTTCGGGAATCTTACGATATTTTGTGAGCTGAAGGGGCGCCACTAAACTAAACGTGCGCAGCTGCTTCCTGCTCAAACGCGTGATACGACGAGCGCACCAGCGGCCCCGATTCGACGTGCGCAAATCCCATCTGCTCGCCCAATGTTTTGTACTCCGCGAATTCATCGGGGTGGATGTAACGCACGATGGGCAAATGTTCGCGGTCCGGCTGCATATACTGGCCCAGCGTGAGAATGTCGACGCCTTGCGCGGCCAGATCCTTCATCGCGGCAAGAACTTCCTCGCGCTCTTCGCCCAGGCCCAGCATCAGTCCCGTTTTCGTAGGCATCTCGGGCGCCAGAGATTTCGCGCGGCGCAGCAGCTCGAGCGACCGGCCATAAACCGCGCCCTTGCGCACTTCGTGGTAGAGCCGGGGAACTGTTTCCGTGTTGTGATTCAAAACGTCGGGCCGCGCGGCGATCACGGTCCCCAGCGCGTTCCACTCCCCGCGAAAATCGGGAATTAATACTTCCACTTTGCATGCCGGAACGCGCCGGCGAATTTCCGAAATGGTGCGCGCGAAGATAGCCGCGCCGCCATCCGGCTGATCATCGCGATTGACCGAAGTCACGACAGCGTATCGCAGGCCCATGCGTTCCACCGCTTCGGCCACGCGATCCGGTTCCAGCTCATCCGGCGGACCGGCCGGCTTGCCCGACGGGACCGCGCAGAAGCCGCAAGCCCGCGTGCAGATGTTTCCCAGAATCATGAACGTCGCGGTGCGGTGCTCCCAGCATTCGCCCATGTTCGGGCAACGCGCGCTTTCGCAAACGGTGTTGAGACCGAGCGTGCGCATGATGCGCTTCAAATCCTGATAATTTGGACCATTAAAAAATTTGACGCGCAGCCACTCCGGCCTCGGATGCGACGCCGGATCGGGCGTGCCGGCAGGCGCCGGCGCGGCAACTGAATTCGAGATGATGTGAAAGGGCGAAGCCATCTATAAAAATCCCAATTGCATATTCTAAGCGCTGCTCCGGCGAGAAACAAGCGCCCGTCGCGTGGTTGGCTTTGGCAGTCCCGACTTGATAATTAGGACAACGACTCTCAGGACGATTAATCACATTCTGCCACGGTGAACCATGCGTTTTGTGGCTATTTTACCACATCGAATAATTTAGTAGTTCGCAACTTATTGATTCTAATAGCATAAACATTGTTTTAGAAGGGCCTCAAAGTGCTACTATAACTGTCTGCGTGAGCTACCAAACTACCATTGAAAGGCCTGTCGCCACGAAAGGGGTGGGCCTCCACACGGCGGTAAAATGCCACTTGCGACTGGTGCCCGCTCCGGCCAATACCGGGATCGTATTCCGGCGAGTGGACCTGGACAATTTTGAAATTGAAGCACACGTGCGAAACGTCGCGCGCGTCAGCTACGCCACCAGCCTCATGAAGAAAGGCGTTCTGCTCTCGACGACCGAGCACCTGCTGGCCGCGCTTTATTCCTGCGGCGTGGACAATGTCTATATCGAGCTCGATGCTCTGGAATTGCCGATCCTGGACGGCTCGTCGCAGCCCTTCATTGAAATGCTGGGGCAGGCGGGAATCCGGCGGCTGAGGAAGCGGCGGCGCTATCTGAAGGTCATAAAGCCGCTGGAAGTTTCCGAAGGCGGGCGGCGCATCGGAATTTACCCGGCGAATGATTTTCGGGTCCGGTGTTTCGTGGAATACGCGCACCCGTCTGTAGGAGCGCAGGAAATCGAGTTGCTCGTTGGCCGCGAATCGTTCAGCCGCATGCTGGCGCCGGCGAGAACGTTTGGTTTCGTGCAGGATTTTGAAGGGCTGCGCCGCATGGGTCTGATTCGCGGCGGCTCGCTGGAAAACGCCATCGTCCTCAACGAAAGCGGTGTCATGAACGGCCCCTTGCGGTTCCCGGACGAGTTCGGCAGGCACAAGGCGCTGGATTTGATCGGCGATCTGGCGCTCGTGGGCCGCCCGTTGCTGGCTCGAGTGGAAGCTTACAAGGCCGGCCATGCCCTGCACACTCAATTAGTTACGCGCCTTTTGGCCGATCCTACGCTGTGGACCGAGACCTACGAGGAAGCCCCTTCGACGCGTTCGCAACTTCGCGCCGAGGCTACTTTTTCCGCAGCGGATTGACCCCAGCTATTGAAGATGCCCCCGCGTTCGCCCCGGTCTCGTCCCTATTTACATTCGATGAAGTATTCGATTCGCACCGCTGAGGTTTACCCTGCATTGTCAATCCGCGAGGAAACGCCGACAATGCAAGCATGACGAATCCCGACTTTGTGATCGTGATCCTTGCGGCCGGCAAGGGCACGCGGCTGAAATCCGCGCTGGCAAAAGTGTTGCATCGTGCCGGTGGCAGATCGCTCGTCGAGCATGTGGTGCGCGCGTGCGAGCCGTTCAAACCGCGCGAGATTGTGGCGGTGGTTGGGCATCAGGCCGATGATGTGACGAGCGCCGTCGCACCCCTCGGCGTCAAAACAGTTTTGCAGCAGCCGCAGCGTGGGACGGGCCACGCCATGCTGGTCGCGCGGCGCGCGATTTCCTCCCGCGCAAAATTTGTGATTCTTTTGCCGGGTGACGCGCCGCTGATTCGCCCGGAAACGATTGCGGCACTGGCGCGCGCTCATCGCGAAAGCGGCGCCGCGGCAACTATTCTTTCCGCGGAAATCGAAAATCCCGCGGGTTACGGGCGCATCGTGCGGCAGGACGACGGTTCAGTGGCCGCGATTGTCGAGGATTCGGCGCTCACCGCGGAGCAACGCCCGATCCGCGAAATCAATTCCAGCATGTATTGTTTCACGCTCGCAAAATTATGGCCCTGCCTCGCGGCGCTCAAACCTCAGAACGTGCACAAAGAGTTGTACCTGACGGACGCGATCGCCTTGCTGCGGCAAAAAGGCGAAACAGTACAAGCCGTCCTTGCCACGGACCCCGATGAAGTCCTGGGTTGCAACACGCGTGCCGATCTCGCCGCCGTGGACGCCGTGTTTCGCCGGCGTAAACGCGCAGCCATCATGGACGCGGGCGTGACGATTGAATTGCCGGAGACGGTGTTGATCGATCCCGAGGTTGTTGTCGGCGCGGATACGCGCATCGAGCCCGGAGTGCAGCTCCTTGGGAATACGCGCATCGGCTCGGGCTGCACGATCCGCACGGGCAGCGTGCTTTCCGATGCCGTGCTCGAAGACAACGTTCTGGTGAAACCCTACACGATCGTTTCCGCGAGCCGTCT
>PMOP01000426.1:3760-4728 GCA_003161495.1 Acidobacteriota bacterium
TGCAATTACGACGGCGTAAATAAAAATCCCACGACCATCGGGAAGCGCGTGTTTATCGGCAGCGACACCGCGCTCGTTGCGCCGGTGCGTGTCGGCGACGGCGCTTATGTGGGAGCAGGCTCGGTGATCACGAAAAATGTGCCGACTGATGCGCTGGGTCTCGCGCGAGGACAACAGGTGAACAAGCTTGGCTGGGCCGCGGCTCGCCGCCGCCAACTCGCAGCGGCTGCAGGCAAGCCCGCGAAATCGCGTGCCCGCAAAAAATCGAAACGTAAGAAAAAGTAGCGCGGGCTTTAGCCTGTGGGTCTCCATCGGACATTGAAGATTGTAAGTCTGAAGAAAAATCAAAACCCGCAGGCTGAAGCCCGCGCCACTTAAAATCGCATACCTCAATAATTACTATTTGATACTGCAATTACCATTTGTGTACCCCGTGCCGAATTGAAACTGTTGCTCCTTCCCTCCCACCAATGATACTGTCGCCTTAATCTGCTCTTGGGAGGGCCAGGATATGGGCGTTTGGGTGAACTGGGGCCTCGTAATTGCTGCCATTGGTTTCATTATTGGCGATCTCGTTCTGGAAGTTTATGAATCCGTGAACCTTGCCGTGCTTGGCATGTTCCTGCTTGCGGGCGGAATTCTGGGACTGGCCATTGACTCGGCCGCCGTCGGCTTGGGAACTGCCTTCTTTTTGGCGCTCGTTTACCTGGTGGTCCATCGCCGCCCGGGACACATGCTGCCGAAACAAGTTTCCGGACACTAGCTCCAATCGAACGCGACTTTTTTCGCCAACGCCGAGCGTCCGACCGGGACGCGGAACAAGTAGCGTTGTAGCTATTCCTCTCACCCCACGTATTTCGCCATCCGAAAGGAATATCTCCGCACGCTGTGATAAAATGTTTGCGAGGGGGAACGCTCGCGATGAAATTTGGTGTGGTGGTGTTTCCGGGCTCCAATTGCGACCACGA
>PMOP01000424.1:0-8354 GCA_003161495.1 Acidobacteriota bacterium
GCGACGCATGGAATGACCACGGTATCGGGGAGCTGCTTTCCATCGGAGCCTCGGTTTGAGTTACGGAAAAAGAATTCCCGCAGATTGCCGCGGCCATTCATAAATCGGGGTTTTCCACGCGCGAGTATGTCGTATGCTTTTTAACACTCGACCAAGCGCAAAATGCGGTTGCCTTAAGACGAACCGGAAAATCGCAGGAATATCCGACCTACGTGAATCCGGCAAACATCAAACTGCTCAATGACCACTGGGATGAAGTGATCCGGCTGATGAACCCGCCGCGTAAGATCAAACCTCGGTAGCCAGCGCGCAAGAATAATCCTTCCCGATACGCCAAGCCCATAAACATTCCCGATCGGAATCGTTCCGTGTGACGATCCTCCACCCAGCTCCCAAAACGAGCAAATGTCGTTTGCGCTCGTACCGTCAAATGGACATAGCACCTGCAAATAAACTCGCCGGAAAAAATCCGAAGTTGTGAGATCGCAGGCTAGACCAACTAGGGTTGTGACAATTGCGTTGGCGGCGCGGATCGCCGGCGGGTATAGGAAACAAACACCAGAAGCAGGCCAATGACCACCGTCGTCAACGCAGCTCCGCGTTGCCCCATCTTCACGTTCACCGCCGTAGCGCCGATCATAATAATTACCAGCGCCTCTGCCGCCAGTGGCGTCAAGCCGATCCGAATTTTAAGAATCCCTGGCAGAACCAACCCAATCGCGCCAAGAATTTCGGCACATCCGATGGAATGCAGGAACCAACCTGGCAGCGCAATTTGCTTGGTCATCTGCTCAACCGGCATGACAAACTTCATCACCCCGGCAAACAGAAAAAGCATCGCGAGCAAGACCTGCAGCACCCAAAGCAGCACATTCAGCCTGCGCCCGGGCCGGTCCGTTGTTTCGGGTTTCATAGCAATCGCTCCTCGTAGCAAATCCATCGACTCGAAAATAGCAATGATTACTATTTCATCGTATACCAATGAATGAGTTATATCCCAATGCCTCCCCGACTAGGAAGGAGGGAGCCAGCTGTTGAACTTTACTTAGGGGACTTGGCGCGTGAGGATTGGCGAACAGCTATCCATGTGCCTGGCAATCCCGAGTAATCGAGGAATATTCCGGTTATTTTGTTTCCGGTCTTCCTGCCGAGAACAGAAACCTTGAGCGGCTTGCCATCCGGCCCTTTGACCGTCGCGTCAAAACCAAGAATGTCTCCGTCCTGGTGCCCATTTCGAATAACCTCTCGTTGCTTACCAGGCGTGCCGGGCGCTTCGTTCATCACATAACCGTCCGGCAAATCGTCGGCGTCGACCAGCGAAAGCCTGGTGTGGATGCCTCCGCGAGAATTCTTCAAGTCCATCTGCCAGATTTCCGGAGGAGTCTCGAAAGTCGAGAAGATTCCATTGACCTGAGGCGCGGCACTCTCCACGTCCACCGTCACCGCACCCGGCTTCTCCAGAAACACGACCTGTTCATTCTTAAGCTCGTAAGTGTAAGTTACCTCGAAACTCCGTGGCTCATTTTTGGCGAATCTCCAGGATCGGAGATTCTCGGTAGCCTCACGGGCGAGAAAGGGGTTGCCGGACTCCACGCGTATATTGGTCACGGAAACTCCGTTCGTCGCGACTTGTAGCACCACTGTCCCTTGTATTCCAGCTTCATTTGCAAAATCGGAATACCTCGAGGACGCATGGTAGGCAACATCGGATTCCGTAAGCTTAGTTTCGCTTGCGCTCGTGACCGGTGCAGAACTCGGTTCCGAAATAGCTTTCGCAACTCGCTCGGCGGTCCATGTGCCTCCGGAGCCCCAATAGTTGAAAAAGATACCTCTGATCTCGTTACCCGTCATCTTTCCAACCATTGAAAACTTCAGTCGTTGGCCATACTTATCGTCTAGTGTGGCGTCAAAACCGAGCATTTCTCCATCCAGGTGGGGATTGCGGATCGCTCTTTCCTGGCCTTGTGGCCCTGTGGTGTAGCCATCGAGTTGGGCTTCATACGAATGATACGTCCACAACGTAAGAATCGTCTCGATTGTTCCCTCTGCATTTCGGACTTTAGCGTTCCACTTCTCCGGAAATGTGTATTGGTCGATGCAGCATTCAGGGCTCGAAACGACCTGAACCAACCCCGGTTGCTGTAGAAATGTCCCGGTGTTCTCGATAATACTGAAATTGAAGGTTACGTCGAAAGTATCTGGGGCGTGTTCCGCCAATTTCCACGTCCGAACATTATCTGTCGCGCTCCGAACGAGAAGTGGATGTCCTTCCAGAACGACCACGTCAGTGACGGTATGGCCGTTCGTCGTTAGACGCAATCGGACTGTTCCTTGAATGCGCGCTTGCCGCGCCAACGGGGGATAACCAACTGTTCCGTGCTCGCTCACTTCGGGCAGAGCCTTGGCGCTTTCCTGCGCCGATATGGCTGCCGAATGCCCGGCCATCACGGCCAGCAAAAAGAGAGTGAGGCGCAGTCGCGTGCCGGAAGACAGGGTGACCTCCAAAGCTAAACCAGATTCTAGCTCACTAATGCCAGAATCTTTCATTCTTGGATGGGCTTGGTAATCAAAGCGTTAATTATCCGCTTTCAACGCGAAAGGGCTGGCGAACCAAGGGACCCAAGTCCATATAAGTCCGTTTTCGGAGTCTGGAACAACCTTTGAAGATCTGATTTTACTTGCTGGAAGTGCTCTGCCCCAGCTTGCGCAGGCGGTCCTGCAGCTTGCGGCGCAGGACGGCGGGCGTGTTGGGATTGAACGCCACGAGGTACCAGAGCGGCTGGCTGCGGTCTTTTGCAAGCCAGGCGAGCGTGGTGGCGTCGGCATTGGGATGGCGCGCGACATTTTCGCGGATCGCGGCGTAGGGATGCTTGGCCAGGCGCGACAAAGTTTTGGAGGAAACTTTCGGGTGCTCGCTGATCAGGCGCAGCAGGTAGAAATCGGTTTCCGGGGCCTCGCGCTCCAGCTTGTCCAGCATTTCGGATTTGGAATCGGCGTTCAGAACCAGGCCGACCTTTTCGTCCCACGAGGAATTGATGTGATTCAGTTCGCGCGTGCGTTCGTGGATCAACTCCTCGATCACGCGGCGCTCTTGATTGAGGCGCACCTGCGGCACGGCCGTCGTCTCCAGCGAATCAAGCACACGAAGAAGGTGCTGGCGCTCCCCAAAAACAATTTGCGTCGTCCGCGGTGTGGAACCCTTGGCGGGCGTCTGCACCAGATCAGAGCGTCTCATTGCTACCTCACTCAGTAAAATGGAGTTCGCTTGCCAGATTTGCCAGCTCATTGTCTTGGATGTACAAACTCCTTGAATCCAGGTGCAAACCGGCTTCGATCTGGCGTTTCAGCCATCGTCCGGTGACATCTATTTTTTGCTCGCGGGACAAGCGGCTGCGCCCGCGCTCAAATCGCGCCAGGCTCAATCCAGAAATTCCAACCACAGTTTCTTCTCCATTTACGCGAAAGAAGAAAAGTTCAGGCCGGTCCCCCTGGGTCAAAAAACCCGCACGTACAAAGTTGATTTCGAAACGGGCGCCGTCAGGCCCCACAACTTCGAACCGCTCGTAGATGGGCTCGTAAGTCATTTTGGATTATCCAACCGGTTACCCTCTGTGTAAAGTTTCAGACGCGGCGGAGGTTCCATCCGGACAACATGAAATTCGGGCGGAAGCGGAGCAAATCGGAGGGCATGGCGGATAGATGGCGCCGCGTGTGGTGTTGTAGCGCCGGCGTCTCGCCGGCATTGGTCCCAATCATCGCATGTCGCGAAATGTCGGCGAGACGCCGGCGCTACAATTCTGTCTGTGAGCCGCATGAATTGCCTGCCTTGGATCACGTGTGGTTTGCCATTCTTCGCCGATCCGCGTAATTTGGAAATAGGAAAATTTACGGGCGTTCGCAGGCAGGAGGCGGGGCATGTCGGCTTTTGACGATCACAAGGATGAGTTGCAACATTACGAACAGATGCTCGGGGCGCATCGCGGGCGGTTGGCCGTGACTCTGGACCGCGTAACCAACGCGATGGTTCTTGTGGGGCAGCACGGCGTGTATTGCCACAGCCAGCGCGATCCCACCAAGCCCACCATGGACATTCAGATCATCACGGATGAATTGCGCAAGGCCAAGGAATTGATCCAGAGCGTCATGGAAGAATTGCGGATTGAACGCGAGAACCGGCTGCGGGCCAACTAGCGCGCGTTTTGTGGCGCAGGCTTCACAGGCTGCGGAATTAAGAGCATTTCGGGTGATGCAAAATCATCAACCGAAAAAGATCTCGCGTCCTGGGTCAACTGTGTGCGATTTATTTTTCGCACTTTTTGACAAAGGGACTTTTTCCGCAGCCTGTTCAGCCTGTGCTACGGGGCCACTCACCGTATCAAAAACGGATTTGTCGCGCGTTCCTTGCCGATCGTGGTGTTTTCGCCGTGACCGGGATAGACGATGGTGTTGTCGGGAAGCTCCAGCAATTTTCCCTTCAGCGAATGGATAATTCCCTCAAACGAACCTCCCCACAAATCCGTGCGGCCAATGCTTCCTGAGAACAGTGTGTCTCCGGCAAATAATTGGCCTGTTCCGGCCTTGGCAGGCTTCGCATCGCCAGTGTCCGTACGCACAGCGGGTGTGTCCGAGGGCATGTAGACGCAAATGCTGCCCGGCGTGTGGCCCGGCGTGTGAAGAATTTGCGCGGCGTAGCCGCCCCAGCGAATCACGTCGCCTTCGCGAACCAGTTGGTCGATTTGTACTTGCTCTGGAGTTTTCCATCCGAGCCACGAGGCTTGCACGTCCAGCATGCGGTACAGGCTTAGATCGTCGGCATGCACATAGACAGGCGCGCCGGTCGCTTCCCGCACGCGGTGCAATCCGACGACGTGATCGATGTGCGTGTGCGTGACGACGATGGCTGTCACTTTCAGATGATGCCGCTCGATTGCTTCCAGGATTCGCGCGGCATCGTCGCCCGGATCGATCACGATTGCTTCGCGCGTCAGCGGATCGCCAACGATGTGGCAATTACATTGCAGCATTCCTACTGGAAGGATTTCGTGGATGAGTTTTTGGGGCTCTCGCATCCTGTAAATATATCATTTGCGGAACTGGCTTCTGATTGTGGCGCTGTCTTTGGCTTTACGAAAACCAACAGGCTGAAGCCCGTTCTACTTTCGGAAACCAGAAATTCATTCTGCTATGATGCTAATGTCGTTTTCGAGGATTTCACCTGAACATGCCGCTGGAAACTCCATTGCTTGGCCTGCACCGATCTTCCGACGCCACGATTGGCGAATATTTTGGCACGCTCCTGCCATCGCGCTTCGGGGATTTTGCGGCGGAATATGCCGCTTTGCGCGAAACCGTGGCCCTTATCGATACAAATGTTCGCGCGTTTTTTTCTTTTAGCGGGCCGGACCGGCAGCGCTACGTGAACGCCATCCTCACTTCCAATGTCCGCGACCTCAAGCCGGGGCAAGGAACAGTGGGGCTGTTTCTGAATCCGCAGGGCCACATCCTCGCGGAAGTGGAAACGTTTGCGCTGGAAGCGAGCATCCTTGCTGCCAGCCACGCGATGATTCGCGAACGCACCTTTCTAACTTTTGAGAAATTCATCATCATGGACGACGTTACGCTCGAAGATGTCACTGCTTCAACGGGAACGTTGGACATCGCAGGGCCGCGCACTGCGGCGTTGCTTGCGGAGCTGGGTGTTAAAAACTTCGCGGAAATGCCACTTTTGTCCCACGAAGAAATAAAGCTTGGGAATATTTTCTGCCGCGTCGTTCGCCGCGAACTTGCGGGCGCTCCTGCCGCAACACTGATCGCGAGCACCGACCAGCTTCCGGATATGTGGCGCGATCTTGCGGAGCGCGTGCGCGCGCACGGCGGCCTGCCGGCCGGGATGGAAGCGCTCAACTCCCTTCGGCTGGAATGCGGAACTCCGTGGTTTGGCCACGACTACGACGACAAACAAATTCCGCACGAGGCTGGGCTGGAGCGCTCCCACGTCAATTACGAAAAGGGATGTTATACGGGACAGGAGATCGTCGAGCGAGTCCGCTCGCGCGGACATGTGAACCGCCGGCTCGCGGAATTGCGTTTTTTTGCCGGCGAAGCGCCCGCTCCGGGCACGAAGCTGCTCGCCGATGGAAATGAAATCGGGAACATCACGAGCGCCGCATTTTCGCCCCGGCTCGGACAGCCGATTGGACTAGCCTATTTGCGGCGCGAGCATTCCGCAATCGGGACGCGCATCGATGCTTCGGGAATTTCCGCGGAGGTGATTGAGCCTCCTCTTCTCGCGCAGAAAGCGCCTGCATAAAAAAATCAGCGCGCGGCGATTGAGTATTCCCGCGAGTTTCGGTATTGTTCCCTCCTTTATGATCAATGTATTTCCATCCCGAAGAAGCTTGCTTATGAAAACCGCCCGAATATTTTTTCTTTTGAGCGGAATGCTGCTCGCGGGTGTCGCTTGTCCGCTGCGCGCGCAGCAGGGACCGCAGACGGATGGCAATGAGGTGGAATTTTGGACATCCGGAGGGCACGGAACGAACGGAGTCACGCAGCACACTGGCGTTTGGACTGCCGGCTTTCGTTATGGCTGGGTGATCACGGCGCCGCACGGTCCGGGCTTCCTGCGTGGACGCTTCGAGTACGCGGTCGACGCGGTCCCGGTCTTTGTGGTTTTTCAACCGACGAATACCGCTTATGGCGTTGCAATAAATCCTGTCGGACTGATCTGGGATTTCGATACGCACGGCCGCGTTGTGCCTTACATTGAAATTGGCGCTGGGACCCTGTTTACCAACACTCAGGTTCCCGCGGGAACTTCCCGAATTAACTTTACAAGCGCCGGCGCGGTGGGCCTACATTATCTAGCGGGCAAGCTGACTTGGACTGCGGACGTGCGCTTCTTGCACATCTCGAATTCGGGATTGCAAGCCCTCAATCCCGGGATCAACACGGTGCAATTACGGCTGGGCGTGGGATGGTTCACGCACCATCATCCGTAGAATGGATTACGGAGCTGCGGAGAAAACTAAAAGTAGCACAGCCACTCTTGGCTGTGCGTTTTTGTAAATTTATAATTGGGCGAAAACCGCACAGGCAAGAGTGCCTGTGCTACGAAAACTAACTCCGAGTGACTTTTCCGCTGCTTGTGAGGCTTGTCCCGCTATCAGGCGATGTTTAGCGCGCGCTTGAAGCTGCCGCGTTCGTTGGTGATTTTTTCCTGGAGTTGCAGGATGGCGTAGAGCAACGCTTCGGGGCGTGGCGGGCATCCGGGCACGTAGATGTCCACGGGAATCACCTGGTTCACTCCCTGCACGATGGCGTAATTGTTGAAGACGCCGCCGGAAGTCGCGCAGGCGCCCATGGAGATCACCCACTTTGGTTCCGGCATTTGCGCGTGAAGCTGCTTGATGACCGGCGCCATCTTTTGCGAAACGCGGCCCGCGATAATCATCAGGTCGGCCTGGCGCGGCGACGGACGAAATACTTCCGAGCCGAAACGCGCGACGTCGAAACGCGATGCGGCCATGGACATCATCTCGATTGCGCAGCAGGCCAGTCCGAATCCCAGCGGCCAGATGGAACTTTTGCGCGCCCAGTTCACGGCTTTATCGAGCTGCGTGAAGATAATGCCTTCGTCCTGCAGCAGCTTGCCGAAATCGTCCGGCTTTTCCAGTGTCACGTTTTTGCCAGCGGATATGCTCATGGGCCTCGTCCTTAGCCTTACAGCCTTATTTTCTCACACTCTTCGCCTACGTGCCACTCACGACGATCAAAGTTGCAAGTAGGACGGGCTTCAGACTGTCGGTTTTTCGTTTTGGATCGCGGAAAGAACGACAGGCTGAAGCCCTTCCTACCCAGTGAACTTGCGCATGAAGGTGTTGACACCTGCGCGGGCGGAGTCGCAAAATTGCAATATTCGCCCCCTCAAAAACCGCAAAGGAGGTTTTCTTCATGTCGAACCAAGTAAAACCGGTCCCGGAAGGATATCGCACTATCACGCCGAACCTGGTTTGCCGCAATGCGGCGCGGGCCATCGAATTCTACAAGACGGCGTTTGCCGCCACCGAACTCAGGCGCGCGCCCGGACCGAACGGCGAAATCATGCACGCGGAATTGAAGATTGGCGACTCAATCTTTTTCATCAACGATGCCATGGGCAAAACTTCGGCTCCGAGTCCCGGCGAAGGCGTCAGCAACCCCATGTATATCCACCTGTATGTCCCGGACGCCGACGCGTTGTTCAACCGCGCGGTTGCCGCTGGCGCTCGGATCGATTTTGCCATGCAGGATATGTTCTGGGGAGACCGCTATGGAAAGCTGACCGACCCGTTCGGCCAGCAATGGGGCATCGC
>PMOP01000424.1:8392-9074 GCA_003161495.1 Acidobacteriota bacterium
CTTAGCCGGCGGAAAATCCACAGGCTGAAGCCTGCGCCACCAACCTTCGTGTATCCACGCTCACATGTGCTTCCGAAGCCGTTGACAGGCGGGGGGTTGCGCCGTACCCTATTTTTAGGCGCTTCCCTATGGACCTGTTTGAAGAAGTGGTAAAGCTCCGGCGCGCCGGTAGGCGCGGGGCGCTGGCCACCATCGTTCACACCAACGGCTCGATCCCGAGCTACGAGAGTTCGCGGATGCTCGTGCGCGAGGACGGCACGATTGCCGGGACCATCGGCGGCGGCTGCGTGGAAGCGGAAGTGTGGGCGGCGGCGAAGGAAGTGATGGAAGCGGAAGCTCCGCGCAAGATGACCTTCAGTTTGAACAACGAAGCCAATTACGATAACGGCCTGATTTGCGGCGGCACGCTGGAAATTTTTGTGGAGCCGATCCTGCCGCAGCCGGTGCTGTACATTTTCGGGGGAGGTCACGTTTCGATCGCGCTCGCGAACGCGGCGAATACGGCAGGGTTCGCGATCGGCGTGATTGACGACCGCGAATCCTTCGCCAACCGTGAGCGATTCCCGATGGCGCAGGAAATTCACACCAGCTTTGAGGAAGCGTTTGAAAAGATCAAGCCTTCCGCCGCGACCTACATGGTGATCGTGACGCGCGGGCACAAGGACGACATGCACGTGCTGCG
>PMOP01000424.1:9124-9610 GCA_003161495.1 Acidobacteriota bacterium
GCCGAGCTGATCGCGATCCGGCGCGGCGCGCACAATATCCCGAACAAGTCCGTGAAACTCGAAAGCGCGGCAACGGCTTCGGTTCACAGCGAACATTCATCGTAAACTATTTCAAAAAATCACAAAGAAGGCACCCGCTTGCTTGCCGCTGTTATCCTCTCCGCCGGCGCTTCGAGCCGGATGGGGCGACCGAAAGCCCTGCTCCCTTATCGTGAAGGGACTTTCCTCGGACATTTGATCGACGTCACACGCGATCCGCGCATCGGCGTGACACGCGTCGTGCTGGGCGCCGGCGCTGAAGAGATTCGCGCGGCCGCGAAACTCGATCCGTCGCTCGTTGCCTTGAACAAGGAATGGGAGAAAGGGCAACTGTCATCCATCCGCGCGGGGTTGCGCAGTCTGGAAGGAACCGAAATTGACGGGATAGTTCTCTGCCCCGTCGATCATCCCCTGGTGAGCGCGCGCCTGGTCGGCGAATTGGTGGCG
>PMOP01000424.1:9672-12650 GCA_003161495.1 Acidobacteriota bacterium
CGCGCCGTGGTCTGGGCGCACGGCGGGGATGTCCTGGAAGTCCCGACAGAAGAAGAAGGCATCCTCCTGAATATCAATGACCCCAACATGCTGGAACGCGCGATCGGACCGGACGCGAAATAGCTGCAAGTGCGCAGGCATTCAGGTTTTGTAACGCCGGCGTCCCGCCGGCATTCTTGCGCCACGGCACGAGCACAAGAATTGCCGGCGGGACGCCGGCGCTACACAAACCGGCTAAATTAGTTTGGCGAGCATGGCCTGTACGGCGTCGCGCGCGAGTTGCGCGCCATGCATCGTGGCGGGCGGAAGTCCACCGAGCGCTTCCGAAATTTGTTCGGATGTGATCGTGCGCGCCTCGGGCGGAGTTTTTCCGCGCAGCAATTCAGTCAAGAGAGACGAACAGGCTAGCGCCGTGACGCAACCGCGCGTGCGGAACCGCGCCTCCGCGATGCGCCCCGCTTCCATGCGAACGGAAAGTTCCAGGATGTCGCCGCAAACGGGATTTTCCACGGAAATCGTGGCCGCGGGAGCGTCGAGCGTGCCTGCATTTCGCGGGTTCTGAAAATGATCGAGGACTGCTTCGCTGTACATCACGCGAGTATCGCGCGTGCGGGCGCAAACATCAACGGGGCGACGAGCGTTTCGATCTTAGTAGGACGGGCTTTAGCCTGTTGGGTTTGCTTTTCCGCTCTGCCAGAACTGGCTGAAAAGCGACAGGCTGAAGCCCGTCCTACTTAATTCCAAGCAATTTTGCGGCGGTCTCTCCCAGGATGGCGCGCTGATCGGATTCACTCAGGCCGGGAACGCCGAGAACAGAATCGACCTCGCGCGGGTCGCCCATGAAAGGGTCGGCTACGTCGAAAGGAAAATCCGTGCCGAACAGGATGTGGCTTGCGCCGACTTCCGCGACCAGATGACGTAAACCTTCCGCGGTGAAAACGATCGAATCGCAATAGAGTTGTTGCTTGAAATATTCGCTGGGATGTTTTTTTACGGGCTTGCATCGGTTGCTGAGTTCGGCGCAATGATCCGTGCGGCCGGCGTACGAAGGCAAATAACCGCCGCCGTGCGAGCCACAAATTTTCAGGCCGGGATAGCGGTCCAAAGTTCCCTCGAAGATCAAGTGCGTGAGGGCGACCGTCGTCTCCAATGGATTGCCGATTACGTTGGGGAGAAAGCCGTTGCCCTGAAAACGCTTTAATCCTTCAACGAACGTTGCGGGATGCAAAAGCAGGAGGATTTCCAATTCTTCCGCCTTGGCCCACACCGGATCGAATTTGGGATTCGCCAGCTCGTCGCCGTTCACGCTTCCGCCGATTTCAAAACCGCGGAATCCCAATTGCATTACGCCATGCTGCATTTGCTCCACGGCAAGGCCGGGATGCTGTAGCGCCAGGCCGCCGAGGCCAACGAAACGGTCCGGATGCGCGGCGCACATCGCGGCGATTTGTTCATTCTGGCGCGTGACGATTTTTTCCGCGAGATCGCGATCCGCCCAATAGTTGTATGCGGGAGCGAGGCTCACTGCCTGGATATCGATTCCATGTTCGTCCATGTAGCGAAGTCGTGCTTCGACGTCTTTTATGGGGCTCAGAAAAGGGCCGTTGAAGGTGGGCGGGCCGCCGTTGGGAATGAGGGCTTCGGGATGTCCATCGACGAGATCGTGCAGATCGACATAGCAGTGCGCGTGGATGTCGATCGTGCGGACGCGGCGGCCGGCTAGCGTAACTTGGCGGCGTTTCGTGATCCCGGCCGGTTGCTGGCTGGCTGCAAATGCTCGCGCCAGGCCGCAATTTGCGAAGCAGAGGCCGGCGGAGGCGCCTGCGAAATTCTTTAGAAACTTTCTGCGGCCTGGCATGATCCCCCCCGCAAATGGTGCGCCCGCTTTCAGGCGGGCACTTTTGGATTTGCGCACATGCCCGCCTGAAGGCGGGCGCTACTTTGTGGATCGAGGTCGACGCATCTTAGTTCCGGCTGTGCGACTTGGTCAACTTACTGTGCATTTGAATGACTGGAAAGGAAAACTGTTTGCCGGGAGGTTCGATTCCGGGCATGATCACAAGATTGGGCACAGGCGAAAGAATAGGCAGTCGCGAATCTGTAATTCGGCATCTATCGAAAGCAGGAGGTCATACGTCTAATACCCCCATGAACCGATTCCGGCTTTCGATTTTCATGATGTTGCTGGCCATCTTTGCCGCCAGTGGAATTCTTGCCTGGAGCGCGCCCCCTGCCGACAATGGTTCGGGCGTTCTCCTCTCGACGATGCAGGCGGAACTGGACCGCGCGAAAACTTCCCTGGCGAAATCCGATCCCGCGCCTTATTTCATCAGCTACGAGGTTTACGATCAGCGCAATCTCGTGGTTGCCGGAACGTACGGAACGATTGTCACGTCCGCATTGGGGAATCACCGCTGGGCGGACGTAACCATGCGCGTGGGCACCGCCGCCATGGACAACACGCACAACGAGAATCGCGATTCCGGAATCACTTCCGGGGCCCTTCCCCTGGCGGACGATCGGGACGCGATTGCGCGCACCTTGTGGGATCTGACCGACCGGGAATACCGCCGCGCCACGCCCGCCTTTGCAAAAGTGATGACCAATAATTCCGTGCAGGCCGCGGAGGAAGACAAGTCGCCCGATTTTTCTCAGGAGACTGCCCAGGAGTCCGTCGAAGCGCCGCCCGCTCCCGTTGCCTTCCATCAAAAAGAATGGGAAGAAAAGATTCGTAAATATTCTTCGTTCTTCCGGAAATATCCCGAGATTTACAGCTCCACGGTGACGCTGCAAGTCGAGCAGACGACTTCGTACTTTGTTTCGAGCGAAGGAAGCAGAGTGCAAACTCCCGGGCTCATGGCAAGGCTGGTGGTCGAGGCCAACACGCGGGCGGACGATGGGATGGATCTTGTGCGCGTCGAGACGTTCGAATCGACGAACCCGGATGGGCTTCCCTCGGAACAAGAGCTGACCGCCAA
>PMOP01000397.1 GCA_003161495.1 Acidobacteriota bacterium
GGCGAAAGCCCACGCTACTGTCCGCCGCGCCACAGCATCAAAACCCACAGGATTGCCATCGCAACCACCAAACCGATGGCCGCCTCGTATTCCCGGTTCTGGCGGTAGAGCGTCCACGAAAATCGTTCCGTCGATGGAACAGCGGGAGAAAACCTTGGCCAGAATGCGGGGACCTGCGATGCGTATTCTACAAATGCCGCGCCGTAAAGCTTCGTGAGTTCGGCCTGCTCTCGCCTGATAACGATGGGATAAAAAATCGCGAGGTAAGCAGCGAGCAACCACGTGGAAATCCAGGAATGGCTCGCCACCGAAAATCCAGCGGCGAGAAGCACGCTTCCTAAATACAAAGGATTCCGAGTGAATGCGTACGGCCCCGAAATCGCCAACTGCTTATGCTTGCGAAGATGTCCCGCAGCGTATCCACGCAAGATCAGCCCACAAATGGCGATGGCCACTCCGCAAAGAAGCCACTTCCCTTGCGGTCTGGCAAACAAGAACGCGGCGACGCCGACCGGGTATCCCACGCGGACGCGCCAGCGAATCCAAAAATTTGTCGTGGAGCTCAAGCAGTGGCCTGCAGAAGCGAATCGGCCGCGACCAGCACGTCTTCGATCGTGATTCGCAGCATGGCTGGTGAGTAATCCGATCGCCGTTTGTAGCTGATCTCCTCCGGCCGCGCTTTGTGGACGATCGCTGCGCCCGACACAAACGGACCATTGCGCGCAGGATCGGTCGGACCATACAAACCAACTACCTGCGTACCGAGCGCCGCGGCCAAATGCAGCGGACCGGAATCCGCCGCAATTACACATCGCGCGTGCGCCAGTAGTCCCATTAATTCCTCAATCGTCGTCGAGATGATCAGGGGGCGGGCAGGAGTTGCTAATCGCGCCACTTCCTCCGCGAGAAATTTTTCGCCCGGACCGTAAATTACGACAACGCGCATATTATTTTTCTTTTCGAACTCGCAACAAAACCTGGCGTAGCATTCCGGCGGCCAGCATTTCGCGCGCCAACTTCCTCCGGGACCCACGACGATGTACTCTCCGCCAATTCCCAGGTCATGCAGACGCGCACGAATCGATGCCGCTCCGCCAGCCGGGACTCGAAGAGGATACTCCGGCGTTTGAGGCCGCGACGCGCCCGCTTGCTCCGCCAAAGAATAATTTAACTCCGTAACATGACGGCCGGAAGGGATCACACGCTCGGTATAAAACATGGCCGCGGCGCCCTCGCGCGCCCAGGCGCGATCGAAACCTATGCGGCGCGCCGCGCCAGAAAGGGCGGCGAGTATGGATGACTTATACAGACCCTGAAAGTCGATTGCGCACGTATAGCGATTCTCTCGCAAGCGCTGCACGCACTCGATCGCGCCCCACACCGAGCGCCGATCAAATGGAATCACTTCATCGAGTGCCGGGCTTCCCTCCAGCACCGGCGCCCATTTCCGCTCGACAACCCAGTCGATTTTTGCGCCCGGATGCGCGGCCCGAAGCGCGGCAACCGCCGGAACCGTGTGCAGGATATCGCCCAGCGCCGTCAACCGCACGACCAGGAAGCGGTCCTCGCTTTTACTCATTGCGGCGCGGCTCGCCGCCGCCATTCTTGAGAATCTTCAACACCGCATCCTTTAGATTCTCAGCCAGCGTATCCGGCTGCCTGGGCCACGTGTCGCGATGCAATTCGTATTCTCCGCGGCCGTATCCGGTCATGACCAGGATTCCGCGCGTCCCCGCGGCGTGGCCCATTTCAAGATCCGCATAGCGGTCCCCCACGATCCAAGAGCCGGACAAATCCAGCGCGTGTTCGCGCGCGGCCCGCTCGAGCAGGCCCGGATTCGGCTTGCGGCATTCGCAGGCGTCTTCGGATTTGTGAGGACAAAAATAGATGGCGTCGATCCAGGCTCCGCCGGCCGCCAGCTCGGCAACCATTTTCTTGTGAACTTCGTGCACCAGCGATTCCGGAAAAATATTTCGCGCAATCCCGGATTGGTTTGTTACCACGATCACCGGAATATCCGCGCGATTCAACTGGCGGATGGCTTCGGCGGCATACGGAAAAATTTGGAATCGGTCGATGTGATTGACGTATCCCAATTCCTCGCCGATCGTGCCGTCCCGGTCCAGGAAAACGGCGCGGCGCAGCGGTTGCGATTCAGACATTCTTGGCACCCCGAACAGAAAATTTATTCCGCGAGTTTTTAGGCTGCGTCGCGGCAGCGAACACGGAATCCACGGAGATCCGCTCCATGCAGCGATGATCCACGGGACAGCGGCGCAAAAAACATGGACTGCAGGACACGCCCTCGCGGAGCAAAGTGAAATGTTCCGCGGCGGGAGCGGTGCCGTCCGGATCCGTCGGCCCAAAAATTCCGATCACCGGAAGACCCGCTGCGGCTGCCACATGCATGGCTCCGGAATCGTTGCCGATAAATAATGAGCAGGAAGAAAACAGCGCCGCCAAATCGCGCATCGATGTCTCCCCCACCAAAACAATCGCGCGCGATTTCATATTCGAGCGAATGCGGGCTGCAATTTCCTTTTCTCCCGGTGGTCCAAAAAATATCACATCGGCACCGCTTTCCGAAATCAGTCGATCCGCGAGTTGCGCGAATCTTTCCGGCGGCCAGCATTTTGCCGCGCCATAGGAAGCGCCGGGGGCAATGGCGATGCGCCGGGAGTTTTCTCTTGCGCCCGCGTTCCGCAGCGCGGATTCCGCGGCTGCGCGCGCCGCATCCGTCACGACCAGGCTAATCGGCGGAATCACTTCCGAGGATTCGCACCATCCCGCGCGCCGCAACAATTCAAGATAGTAATGCGCTTCGTGTTTGGGAATCTCTCCCTCTTGCGGCACGCGAATCGCTTTCGTCAGCAGCGGGCCGCGCGCGTCGCGGGCATATCCGATGCGTTCGGGAATGCCCGCGCGCCAGGCCAGCCACGCGGCTTCAAACGCGTTTTGCAGGAGCACGGCGACGTCAAAGTTTTCTTTCCGCAAATCGGCTACGAGCTTTTCACGCCCGAGCCATCCCGCGTGCCTCCCGCGAAAATCGTATAGCAGAATTCGATCCGCAAACGGTTGTCCTGAAAACAATTCCGCGACCGCGGGCCGCGCCAGGACAACTATTTCTTCGTCCGCGCGCGCACGGCGGATCGCTTCCAGTGCAGGGATAGCCATCACCGCGTCGCCAACCCAGTTTGGAGCGCGGACGAGAATTTTCATCGCGCCTCGCTCGCTTTTCCGCGCCTTGCGGAATCCGCAACGGCACTCCAAAAACTGTCGGGCAAATCAAAACAAATCCGGCAGCAATACACCGGAAGCGCGGTGAAGCGTGCGTTCCGTAGATTCCAGACATCTTTTTCAGTGCACAGGAGCGCGTCCGCGCCGCCACTGGACGCAGCAATCTCGAGTTCCACCGCTTCCCCGGTCGTGTACGCGTGATGATCCGCAAAGCTGCGTTGCTGGGCCACTTGGAATCCCCAGTTGCGCAAATCCTCGAAAAATGCGGACGGATTTCCGATTCCGCAAAAAGCCAGAAATCGCCCTTTTTTCCAATCCTGTTTTGGCAAGGCAACATCCAGTTTTGGAAGGCGCAGCACGCATTCGAGACGCGTCGACGCGTAAAAGATGGGATTTTCGGTGTGGCGGCGAATGATCGCCTCGATGGCGGGCGAAGGCGCCTGCACGCTTCGCGTGATCACCACAATATCCGCGCGCCGCAGCGCTCCGAGCGGCTCGCGCAAGCGGCCCGCGGGCAGCACCATCCCGCCGCCAAACGGATCCGACGCGTCCACTAGAACGATGTCCGTGTCGCGCGACAGTTTCAAATGCTGAAATCCGTCGTCCAGCACAAACCAATCGATTCCGTGTCTCGCGAGGACCATGCCGCTCTTGTATCGTTCCGCACCGACGCCGAGCTGAACTTTTCCCGCAAGCCTTTCGCGCAGGAGCGCAACTTCGTCGCTCTGCGGGATGCCGCCCGAACCGGCATCAGCCATCCCTCGATACCCCCGCGTCAGAATTGCCGCTTGCTTCCCTTCCGCTGCGAGGCGCTCCGCGATTGCCAACACCATCGGCGTCTTGCCCGTGCCTCCGGTCGTCAGGTTTCCGACGCTGATGACCGAGCGGCCAAGGGAGTAAGCCGGTCTGATTCCCGCGTCGAACAGGGCGTTGCGGATTCGGGTCGCGCTGGCATAGAACGGCTCTGCAGCGCCCAGAAGTCCGCGCAACATCGAGGCGCCGGCGCCAACCGACCGTCTGCTCATCAGGTCGCCAATCCGTTGCTCGAAACTCCAGTTCACTGCGGGACCGCCATGAGCCACGCTTCATCTTCGGGCCGAAAGATGATTGGGTTTCCTGGCACGTCTTCCAGCCGAAAGCGTGCGACGAGATCCGTCGGCCGCGATGCCTGGTCGGCGCATTCGATGCCGCACCATCGCGCCAGCAGCGCCAGCAACCTTTCGGGCCGAACCCCGCGCTCTCGGTAGGCGCTTAGCCGCGTGTCGCCGTGCCGCTTGGCCAGCCGTCGCCCGTCCATTCCCACCACCAACGGCAGGTGACAGTACGTTGGAACCGAAGCGCCCAATCCTAGGGCGCGGTAGAGGAGAATCTGCCTGGGCGTCGAGTCGAGAAGGTCGTCCCCGCGAATCACGTCCGTCACGTTCATCTCAGCGTCATCCACGACTACCGCCAATTGGTAAGCGGGAGTGCGATCCGCCTTGGTGATGACAAAGTCGCCAAGTTGGCGCTGCACGTCAAATCGGTGTGTTCCGCAAAAGCGATCGGTGAACTGAATCGATTGATCGCGCACGTGAAACCGGATGGCTGGGGCTCGACCGCCAAGTCGCAGGGCGGATTCGGGCGAGTCATATTTGTCCCGACAGGTGCCGGGGTAAACCGTCGCTCCATCGACCGAATGCGGAGCGCTGGCGGCTAATTCCACCTCTTTGCGGCTACAGACGCACGGATAGGCCATGCCATCCTTCAGGAGTTGTTGAACCGCCGCTTGATAAATTTCCAATCGGTTGGATTGATAGATCGGCCCCTCATCCCAATCCAATCCGAGCCAGCGTAGATCCTCGACGAGCTGTTGGTCGGCCGCTCGCTTGATGCGTGGTCCGTCCAAGTCTTCGATTCGGAGCAGCATTTTCCAGCCGTTTTGACGCGCCAGCAACCAATTGGCCAGAAACGTTCGCGCATTTCCCAGATGGAGGGCTCCGGTGGGAGAAGGGGCCAGGCGCGTTAAAGGTCTCATCATGCTGCCCCCTATTACTATAAGGCAACTATCCCGATTTGCCATGAGGGCGGTGCAGCGGCTATATTCGCTCCATAGATTGGGTGAAAGGGGGCTTTTGAAAAGGAACCGATTATGCCTCGGCCCAGTAGTGGAACTAATCTGAGTCTCGCCGCGCTTCAGTCGATCATGGAATCCCGGCGGAGCGAATTAAGCCGGCTTCGCAAGCAGCGCACGGATTTGCAGCGCAAGCTGGATGGCCTGGATCGACAGATCGACCGCATCGAAGGAGCCGGCGGTCGTGGCGGGGTGCGCGCCCGCAATGCCAAGAGCCTCAACGACACCCTCGAGGACGTCCTTCGGTCCGGTGGAAAGCCGATGAAGGTCGGAGACATCGTCGAGGCCGTCCAGGCCGAGGGTTACCGCAGCAGCAGCGCAAACTTCCGCGGAATCGTCAACCAGACGCTGATTAAAGACAAACGGTTCATTGCTCCCGAGCGGGGGATGTACCAGATCAAGAAGTGATGCCAACGCCGAATGCCGAATGCCAAATGCCGAATGGAGGCTAACGATCTCATTCGGCATTTGACACTCGGCATTCGGCATTATTTTCCCCCGCTTGCCTTGCCCCGACCGGCACCACTGGAGTATTTTCTACTTCTTGTGTTTGTCCCGCTGTTTCTAATCGTCTCGGCGGTGCTGTCGGCGGGAGTGGTGGCCTATGGGACGAACGCGCTCTGGGCCCAATACCCCCACGGCATCGGCCTGATCGTCTGGTCCCGGCGGCTCGAATGGCCGCTGGTCACGCTCTCCCTTTTGCTCTGTCTTGCCCTATTGGGACTGGTCATTTCCGGCAAGCGACGGGCATGGTGGCTTATCGGGCTTGGTCCGGTGTTGGCTCTGTTTGCACACCATTTTCTCACCGATCCGGGGGCGGGCGTGGCCGTCATCGAAAACCCGAGCTTCGTTTCCGCCGCGGACGCGCGATTCGTCTCCGACAACGACTACGTGGTAGGGCTTCACTTCGGCGACATTGCCTATGCGTATCCCTACGCGCAGTTGTACGACAATCCAGTGGTGATCCAAAGCGATCACGACCGGCGCATGATGTTGATCTGGTCGGCGTTTGCCAATCGCGCGGTGGCGCAATCCATTACGCACGACATCCGGGCCAGAGAATTGGAGATCGTTTCCACGCCCGCCAACGCGCTGCTGATCTATGACCGGGCCGACGGACAATTCATCAACGGCGTCAAGGGCCGATTGATGGACGGCCAGAAGCCCCATGGCTTTGGTACGCCGATCGTGGTCAGCACGATGACATGGAAGGATTGGAGCGGCATCAACCCGCAAACACAGGTGATGCAACCGACGGGTCGCGTTCGCACGGCCAGTCCTCCCAGGTCACCGATCCTGCCCTCCAATCCGATGCCCCCGGCGATTCTCGATTTCCCTCCGACCACTGCCATCGTGCTCGTTGGCACCACTCAGCCGGCCGCATTGCGATCGGACGAAGTGGGAGCCGAGCCGCGAAACGTGGAGGTCGATGGGGAGACGGCTTTCGTCTTTCGCGAGGCGCCCGACAAGCCGGTGCGGGCGTTTTCATGTCATCTCAAGAAGCTGGACCTGTTCCCGCACTTTTCGCTCGACGTGAAGCACAAGTACAAGGGCGCCATGTTCATCGACAGCGATAC
>PMOP01000038.1 GCA_003161495.1 Acidobacteriota bacterium
CTTGTAGCCGTGCCGTGCAGCGGCCAGTTTGCGGACCTGCGTGTCAAGCAGATGCGCCGCCACATCCTTCACTTTCCATTTTGGCGCCAGCGTTTGCTTTTCCCAATCTTCCGGCGCGAGCGAGCGCAAAAGCTCGATCAGCTTCGCTTCCAGCTCAGGAAAAAGATGCGCCGTGAAAATCGGTTGCAATGTTTCGCGCTCCCCATTCATGCGCGTAATTTTATTTTGTGGGCAGCGGGTTTCCAAGTTCTTTTCTTCCGGTTTTTGTAGCGCCGGCGTCCCGCCGGCAGGTTTGGCCCGCAAAAAGCTGAGGCAAGAAAAAGATACTACTGCTGAGGCCGAATCCAGGGCCACTCTTTCAATCCAGCCCTCTTGGGATTATCGACAACGTATTGCACCGCGCGGCGAAACTCCGATTCATTGCGAAGCAAGTGGTCATAATATTCGCGTTGCCAGAATTCCGCGGATCGATGGAGAATTTGATTTGCCTGCTTCGCTGAAAAAGATTTCCAAGTATGGAGAATTCCGGGTAGTGTGTTTCCTAAAATCGTCTGGAAAACAACATGAACATGATTCGGCATCACGCACCAGGCAAACAATTGATATCGCATCCCGTCGAACTTTCGCAATGAATCCGCAACGACCTTTGCGACAGTGTCATTCCAAAGGAAGCATCCGCTGGCGCCGGCATCAAGATATTCTTCGATTCGGCGAGTGTGCAATTTCATAAGCCGTTTTCGTTCAGGCTCAGAGATCGGCCGACCCATCTGCGCGGCAGTTGCCGGAATATCCTCGCGGGTAAACAAGATTTTCCGAAGAACGGCCTGCGGCAATGGATCGGCAAGGCGGAAAGTAACAAAGTACGTCGCCGTCGCAGCTTCCCAGTGGGGCAGATGTCCACGATTGCGGATCGAGATGTTATCTTGGCGCGGGACGAAACCTGCCGGCGAGACGCCGGCGCTACTTTTCTCGGCAGCGTTTTCGGCGGCTTTCGGCCCTGTTCGGAATGGATCTCGCTTGCTCATCCAAACCGTCCTGACTGAATCCAGTTACTCCCTGCTATTTCTTTTCTTCCTCGACTTCGGAGTCATCCTTAATGGATGCGGCTGCGGCGATTTTGTCCTCGTCTTCGAGGCGCAATAGGCGCACGCCCTGCGTCGAGCGGCCTGCTTCGCGAATTTCGTTCGCGTGCACGCGGATCACTTTTCCGTATTCGGTGATGATCATGACATCGGATTCTTCCGTCACTTGCAATGCCGCGACTACCGGACCGTTGCGATCGGTGGATTTCAAGTTGATGACGCCCTTGCCGCCGCGCGAAGTGATGCGATATTCGGCGAGGGGCGTGCGTTTCCCGAAACCCTTTTCGGAAACCGTGAGCATCAGCGACGTGAGAGAATCCTTGATTGCCTCGTTCTCGATTTCGTCGAGATTCTGCGTGTCGGACTTCGTTTCCTTCTTTATGATTTCAAAGTCCGGCTTCACGGGTTCCATGCCCACGAGGTAATCGCCCTTGGCGAGGTCCATGCCGTTCACGCCGCCGGCGTTGCGGCCCATCGAGCGCACTTCGGTTTCGCGGAACAGGATGGCCTGGCCGTCGTGGCTCGCAAGAAACATCATCTGCTTGCCGTCGGTGAGATGCGCGCCGATCAACTCGTCATCCTGTTCGAGATTGATGGCGATGATGCCGGTCGAACGCGGATTGGAAAATTCGTTGAGTGCGGTTTTCTTCACCGTGGCGTTGCGCGTCGCGAAAAAGATAAACGTGCCTTCTTCTTCCAGGTTGCGCGCCTCGATCACGGCGGTGAGATGTTCGTCCTCCTGAAATTTCACGAGGTTGGAAATCGCCTTGCCGCGCGTGGCCGCCGCGGCCTCGGGAATCTCGTACACCTTGAGCCAGTACACGCGCCCCTTGGAGCTGAAGAGCAGGATGTAGCTGTGGGCCGAGGCGACGAACAGGTACTCGACGAAATCTTCGTCGCGCGTTTTCGCGCCGATTCGCCCCTTGCCGCCGCGCGACTGGTGNNACGTCGGCGATCAGGTCTTCGAGCTTGATTTCCTCAACATTTTCGACGATCTCGGTGCGGCGCGCGTCCGCGTATTCCTTCTGCACGTCGCGCAGTTCCTTCACGATCACGGTCTTCAGCTTTTTTTCGCTGGCCAGAATTTCCTTCAGCTCCGCGATCAACGCGCGAATTTCCGCCAACTCCTTCAGGATTTCATCGACGGAAAGCCGCGTCAGCCTGTGCAACTGCAGTTCGAGGATGGCGTCGATCTGAACGTAGCTCAGCCCGATGCCCGCGCCGGCTTGCGTCGCGCCAAAGCCGACATCGAGAAGGCCGTATTTCTTGCGATCGAGTTTGACGCCTTTGAGAGTAACTGTTTTTTCGCCGGCGCCCAGAATCTTGACTTCTTTATTTTCAAAAAAATCGTGCAAGTTTTCGCGCGCGTTGGCCCGGCTGGAAGATCCTCGGATGATCTTGATGACGTTGTCGACGTGATCGAGCGAGATATGATAGCCGACCAGAATATGTTCGCGCGCTTCGGCCTTGCGCAACTCGAA
>PMOP01000138.1 GCA_003161495.1 Acidobacteriota bacterium
TTGATCTTCCCTCAAGCGATACAGGCGGCAATTCGTGAGGGACTCAGCAGGCGCCGGAAGGAGGTCCAATGGCCATTAACATTTTTCTTCTGCTGAGTGGCTTGGGCGTCGTTTTCCTGCTCCATGTGCTGGCGGGATTCTGGAAAGAGGGGCATCGGTCAGTGAACAATGCCCGGAAATACGCAGCGGAGTTTGGAGAGCGGAACTGGTATGAAGTGGCTGTCGTCACGCACCCTATTTCCCATAACGCGCAAGGCGGCCTGTCCGTAATACCGTTTCAGGCGCGAGTCAGGAACTTCGTCGGGAAAACTGAGGATGGACAGGCCGGTGGCGAAGCGGTTGAAATGCCGGTGCGAAAGATTTCCACAAGATAAGCAAAGTGCGTGACCGTGCTGTGCGATACGATGCTCCGAAAGTGAGGAAGGAAGGCCCGCGATGCTAGACACGATTTTTGCCATCTCCACGCTGGTATTTTTTGCTTTGTCGGTTCTATACGTGAAATTCTGCGACGGATTGAGGTAGGGAAAATGCTTGATACGATCGTATCTCTGGCGGTGTGTGCGGGGTTGCTCATCTATCTTGTGTACGCGATGCTGCGTCCGGAAAAGTTCTGACCATGACAAACAACGGATGGTTCCAAATTCTCTTCTTCCTGCTGGTGGTGCTCGCGCTCACGAAACCTCTGGGCTCGTTCATGACGCGCGTATTCAACCGCGAAAAAACTATCCTCGACCCCGTCCTGCGACCCATTGAAAAGCTGGTGTACCGGCTGACCGGCGTTGATGAAACCAAAGAGATGCGCTGGACCGAATATGCCGGCGCGATGCTGATGTTCAGCGGCGTCACGATGGCGGTGCTGTATCTCTTGCAACGGCTGCAAAATTATCTCCCGCTGAATCCGCAAAAGCTCGCCGCCGTGGCGCCCGACCTGGCCTTCAACACCGCCGCATCCTTTACGACCAACACCAACTGGCAGGCCTACGTGCCGGAAACGACGATGTCCTACCTGACGCAGATGGCGGGTCTCGCCTACCACAATTTTATTTCTGCGGCGGTCGGAATCGCTCTGGCCATCGCCATCGTTCGCGGAATCGCGCGGCGCGAACAGGATACCCTCGGCAATTTCTGGGTGGACATGACGCGGGCGACGTTCTGGGTGCTCATGCCGATATGCATTTTGGGTGCGCTTTTCCTGGTCTGGCAGGGTGTGCCGCAAAATTTCAAGCCTTATGCAACGGCTGAGATGGTAGATCCCCAGTCCGTGCAGACAACCGACTCCAGCGGGAAAGCGACGACGCAGATCGTCAAAGAACAAACAATTGCGCTTGGCCCCACCGCTTCGCAGGAAATGATCAAGGAATTGGGAACCAACGGCGGAGGCTTCTTCAACACCAATAGCGCGCACCCTTATGAAAATCCCACTCCGCTCACGAATTTCTTTGAGCTGGTTTTAATTTTCGCCATCGGCTCGGGTTTGACTTACACGCTGGGACAAATGACGGGCTCGCCGCGCCATGGCTGGGCGGTGTGGTGCGCGATGGCGATTTTGTTTCTGGTGGGAGTCACGGCGGCATATTCGGCCGAGGCTAGCGGGAACCCGCTCGTCCAAACTTCCGCGAACCATGTGCAGCCGGCAGGCAACATGGAAGGCAAGGAAGTCCGTTTCGGCATTGCCAATTCCGCGCTATGGGCCGTGGTCACCACCGACACGAGCTGCGGCGCGGTCAACTCGATGCACGATTCCTTCACGCCGCTCGGTGGAATGATCCCTTTGATCAACATCCTTCTGGGCGAGGTCGTGTTCGGAGGCGTCGGTTCCGGCCTCTACGGAATCATTGTGTTCATTATTCTTTCCGTTTTCATCGCCGGATTGATGGTAGGCCGTACGCCGGAATATCTGGGCAAAAAGATCGAAGCGTTTGACGTAAAGATGGCCATGCTGACGGTCTTGATTTATCCCCTGATGGTCCTGACGTTCACCGCTATTTCGCTGGTCGCTCCCAAATTTGGTCTATCGAGCCTGGCGAACGCGGGCCCGCACGGGCTCTCGGAAATTTTTTACGCCTACGCGGAAGCGGGCGCTAACAACGGCTCGGCCTTCGCCGGATTGAATGCCAACACACTTTGGTACAACTCGACACTTGCGACGACGATGCTCTTCGGGCGGTTCTTCATGGTGATTCCGGTGCTGGCGATTGCCGGGAGCCTGGTCCGCAAAAAGCATGTCCCGCAGACCGCGGGCACGTTTCCGGTGACTACGCCGCTCTTCACGGGCCTCTTGATTTCCGTGATCGTAATTGTCGGCGCGCTCACCTTTTTCCCGGCGCTCAGCCTGGGCCCGATCCTCGAGCACCTGCTGATGAACGCCGGAAAGACTTTCTAAGGAAAATAAGAAAACATGACAGCCCAAGCAAGAAAGAACAGGTCGATCTGGGACGGCGCCATTGCACGCCGAGCCACGTGGGATTCGTTTGTAAAGCTGAATCCGGCAACGCTCATGAAGAACCCGGTCATGTTCGTCGTCGAAATCGGCGCGGCGCTGCTCACAGTGGAGTTGGTAACCCACGTATTGCGCCACACGCAAGGATTTGGATTTGAGTTTCAGATCACCATCTGGCTGTGGGTCACAGTGCTCTTTGCCAATTTCGCCGAGGCCATGGCTGAAGGACGCGGCAAAGCGCAGGCGGACACGCTGCGCAAGGCGCGCACCGAAACCATCGCCTATAAATTGAAACCCGATGGCTGCACAGTGGAAATGTCCGGATCCAAATTGCGCGCGGGCGACGTGGTCGTGGTCACCACCGGTCAATTTGTTCCCGGCGACGGCGAAGTCATCGAAGGCGTGGCCTCGGTCGATGAGTCCGCCATCACCGGCGAATCCGCGCCGGTCAT
>PMOP01000124.1 GCA_003161495.1 Acidobacteriota bacterium
GAATTCAGTTTCCGAAGCATCAAGCCGGCGGGATATCCGATACCGATAAACGGCCCCGTGGGCGCTCTCCTCGATGCTCAAAAACGCCACAACTTTCGCCCGGCGCATCTGCACTTCCTGATTTACAAGCCGGGCTTTAAGACCGTCACGTCGCAGATTTATTCGCCTGACGATCCTCATCTCGATACCGACTCGCAATTCGGAGTGACGCGCGCGCTCGTCGGCCACTATGAAATTCACGAACACGAGCCCGCGCCCGTTCCGGAAGCGGCCGGCGCATGGTATTCGCTTCAGCATACGTTCATTCTCAACGAAGGGGAAAGCTGGCTGCCCACGCCGCCTGTTTCCAAAAAAGCGACCGAGCGCATCCATAACAATTCATCAAAAGCATAGATAGATTATGTGAATTGGGCGCAGTGACCGGCGCGAATGTAAATTGCCTGCAAATTGCTTGACCGGCCCTGTAATCGCGAATATGCTCAATTCAGCCAGGCACCAGATTCTCCGGCAAATTTTTGAAAAAAACGGCCGCCTGACTCCAATTGGAGTCAGGCGGTTTTTCTTTGGAGGAGAGATGAACTGGATGACGATACTGTTTGCAGCAGGACCTATAGCCATGGCTCGCGTGCCCCAATCCAAATTATCGAAGAGCAAAAAGAAAACAAAGGAACAGGCGATACGCGAGGGATCTTTTGAGCTCGACCTCAGCGCCGGCAAAGCCTTGCCATTCTTCACTCCGGAAGGGGAACGCGCCTGGGTGAACGGATGGGATCCCGATCCCGTTTATCCCGCGCAAACAGACGTAGTTTTTAAGGCAAATTCCGTTTTCCGCCTGGATCACGACGGAGAGCGCTCCTTGTGGACCATTCTTGAAGCCGATTCGCAGGAACACGTCGCGGAGTATATCTGCGTAGTCGAAGGCGTACGGTTGTCGCGAGTGCGTGTCCAGGTCGAACCTCTTGGCGCAGAGCGTTGCCGGGTGCATGTGCGCTACGTCCATACGGCGACATCGGAAAAAGGTCTGCACTTTGTGGCGAGCTTGACCGAAAAGTCCTACGCGCGGAAGATGCGGGACTGGCAACGCATGGTCAATGCTGTGATTCGGTAAGCGCGCTCCCATCTAGACGGACAAGCGCCTTCCGCAATTTCCATCTGTTGCAGATTGAAAGTCGAATCTTTACAGCGAAACTAATTCGTGTTTGAATTCGTATATAGTGTATGCAAAGGTTTTTTCGCAGGGCAATGAGCTTGGGGCGCCGCGATTGAAAACTCGAACCTGGGCCCGCCATTGACCGAACCGGAAAAATAATTTTGGGGAGAGGTTTCATGAGGATTTTGGTGTTGGCGGTAGCGATAGGTTTGCTGTTTGTCCCCGCGTTTGGCGGCAAACCTCCCGATTCGCGATGGGTGAATGGCATGGACCTCTCCTGGGCCTTTCCCGAACCTTCTCCGGATTTTCCACCCGAGGATAACAGCGTGGTCAAGCATGTTCCCGGCAGCTCGAAATCGTACACGCAGGGACAGGTCGACGATATTTATAATCCGCCGGACTGGTTTCCCGAGGAGCACGCGCCGTTTCCCAAAGTTGTCGCCAGCGGGGAAGGGAAGGCGACGCCCGGCTGCGCTTCCTGCCATCTTGCATCGGGCAGCGGACATCCCGAATCCGCCAATCTCACCGGCTTAACTGCCGATTATCTGACCACACAACTGCAGGATTTTCGGCAAGGGTTGCGAACGGACCCGCGCCATCGCATGAGCGAAATCGCCAAGGGCATGACGGATGAGGAAGTTAAGGAAGCGGCCGCTTATTTTGCCAGCCAAAAACCGCGAACGTGGATCAGAGTCGTTGAGACCGATATGGTTCCGGAAACTTATATGAATGAAGGGCGCCGTCGTTACGTCCGCCCGGGCGGCAAAATGGAACCCATCGGTTCCCGCATTATCGAAGTGCCGGAGGATCCGGCCCTCGTGACCTGCCGCGACCCGCATACCGGATTTGTCGCGTATGTGCCGAAGGGCAGTATTGCCAAAGGTGAGGCGATCGCAACAACGGGCGCAGGAGGAAAAACAACTCCTTGCATCGCGTGTCACGGTCCAGCGCTCACAGGCCTGGGACCAGTTCCCAGAATCGCCGGGCATTCCCCAAACTACATCGTCCGCCAATTGGCGGGATTCCAAGTCGGCTCCCGCAACAGCGATTTGGACCAGCTGATGAAAGGCGTCGTCGTGAATTTGACTCAGGACGACATCGTCTCGCTAGCCGCCTACGTGGCCTCGCGTAATCCCGAAAAACAATAGCTGGTGTTACTTTCGTGCGGCCATGGCCTGCTCGAGTGTTTCCCGAATGAGGCGCGTATAGGGGATGCCGCGCATTTTCGCCCGAGCTTTCACTGCTTTAAGCAACTGCTTCGGCACGCGCATGTTGATCTGCTCGTCTTTCCTCTCGAATTCAAACCGTGTAGACTTAAACTGCGAAAAATCCAGGCCGGAGAGATCTTGAGCGAGAAACGCCTCAGCTTGTCTATTCGTTTTAAGGCGTGGAACTTTCTTCCTCATAAGCAGCAATCTCCTTGGCGTGCATAAACCGAGCCGTCACCGGCCGGATGAGACGGAGTTTATTTTTCGTCCGGATCGTGAAGGCCACGAATACAGGCCGCCCCGCGCTTGTTCTTCCCACTGCTAGTAAGCGGTCTTCGTCCGCCGAGTGTTTTGGGTCGGGCGCAACGCGAGGATCGTGCGCAAACAAGTTCTCAATCTCCATAATCGAGACGCCATGCTTTTCGCACTTTGCTCGATTGCCCTTATCCCAATCGAATCCACTGACCCGCAAATCCATCATAGCGCAAGACTATACAATTGTATATACATACGCCGGGCGCATGGCAAAGGAGGTTACTTGACGGCCTTCTGTTTATTGGCCTCTGCTACGAGACTTGCCGATGTCTGGCCGCCCGGAGCGGTTAAGAAGCTTTCTTCGCTGGCAGGCGGCAGTGAGCCGACGTAAGACGCGATGGCCAGCATGTCGTCCTGCGTCATTTGCGCGACGACTCCTTTCATCAGGGCGCCCATGGATCCATGCCGCGAGCCGTCCTTGAAATAGTAGAGCTGGCGGAACAGGTACATCGGAGAATGTCCGGCAATCGCGGGAACTTCGGCCAAGCCGCCCAGCGACGGGCCGTGGCAGATCGCGCATTGAATTGTTTTTCCGTTGCCGCCCGTGGTCACGAATTCCTTGCCTTTGGCAATGCTGCCCTTCGGAACATAGGCAACAAATCCGGAGTGTGGATCGCGGCTCTCGGCTCCGGCAGGATCCTGGGGCAATTCAATGATCCGTTTACCGATCGGCTCGTCGCCGGCGCCGGGGAGCGGCATGCGCATCAGATGCATATTGATAAAAGTCTTTGGCACGCGATCGGTTTCAACCACCGTCTGCCACACATTCGGTTTGAGCGCGGCGAACCATTCGCTGGCTTGCCGCGCGTCTTCATCCGACAGATTCTCCGTCATGTCGTTCATGGCCTCGCCCATTCTGTTTTTGGCCTTGAAGTCAGCGAGCTGGCGCAGAATGTACGCGGCCGAAACACCGGCGAGATTGGCGGATTCCGGATGGCCGAGTCCTGAGGCCAGATGGCAGGAAGCGCATCCAAGCACGCCGCCATCCGCCCCGTGCGCAACCACTTTCGGCATCGGGGCATGCTCATCGGGAAACCAGTCCGGCGGATTTTGAAGATCGTCAATCTGATCCTGTGTGTATGACTTGGCGCTTCCGGGCACATGCTGCGGGCCCTTTCTTTCATCGATCACCGGTTGAACCTTGTCGCGAATGGGAAACGCCCACGGAATATCCGGAAGCTTCCATTGCTGCGCGGATTGAGCCGCAATCTTCACAAGGGGAATGAACGCGAGCACCAAAGTGCAAACAAAAATCCTGCCGAAAATTGCCACAGATTCCCGTCTTCCGTTTGAATTTGGCAGAATAAAATTTCCCAGAGTTTGCTCTTCCGTCTTCCGCGCCCGCTTGCAAGAATTGTATGAGTCAAAACGATTTTCGCTTTTAGGAATCTTCATTTGTGCTTTCTTCCCCCTGGTTTAAGGCACACCATTCAATCCGCGCCCGTGGTCTCGTCCCGAGCGGACCGCTGCGCCGGCGCAAACCTGCACCGGCTATTCTGATTCTATTTGTTGGACGCGGGAGCGACGCCTGCCGGCTTCCGAACGGTTTGGTCATAATCCTTATTTTCGTCCAGAACGCAAAACCACTCCGCAATTTCCCAGCCCGGCTCCAGTTTGTGCAGTTTGGGAGGACTTACCCACGGCTTCGTGTACACTTTGGGATCATCGATGATGATCTGCTGTTCGAGCGTATCATGATTTAATCGCCGGTAACGCTCCGTAAGGCGCGTCGTGGAAGTTCGCGGATTCCCGTACAGATCGACCCATTCCTTGTCGTTGAAGCCGGCTGTTTCCACGACGAACGTGTCGCCTTCCCAGTGTCCCACCGAATACCCTAGCCAGCTCGGATCCGGATCTTTCGGAAGCGGCCGCCCGTCCGTCCAGATTTCTCGCCAAATGTGCTGCTCCTCGTAGAACATCAACACCCGGCCCGGAATTTGAACGATCTCCCACGGGTTGGGGAGCACCAGAACTTGCGGAGGGCCGCTCGGCTCGCAGCGCAAAGCGGAATTGTCCTCCTGCCCCGCGATGGCTTTAGCCCCCGACAGAGGTTTCGCCTGATCGAATTTCGCCTGTCCCCAGGGCGTTAGAGGAGGACGATAGTGTTCATTCACGCCGTTCATGCCGGGAGTTCCTGGGACATCGCCGTCTCGATACTGCATCCAGACTCCGGAGAGATCGTGGGAGAGAGGCGAGGCCGCGTCTTGCGATTTTGGAATTGCGGAAGGTTTTTCCAATGGAGTATTGGCCTGCGCAAATCCCATCAGCGAAAAAATCAGGACCATTCCGAGCAATGCGATCGAACACGAGAGGAGTGCGGGAAGCAAAGGAAGTTTAGGAAGTAGAGGAAGTGGAGGAAAGGAAAAATCGCCTAGTCGCATATGGACTCGTGAGGTCTTATCCTTCACTTCCTTCACCTCCTTTGCTTCCTTACCTTCCTTACGCCTTTTCCGTTTCGCCTCGACTATTTCCCGGGCTCGGCCGAGCCACCGCCGGAAGGCTTTCTTACATCCTTGTCATACGTCTGAAGTTCGCTCGACGCGCAAAACCATTCCGCGATTTCCCATTTCGGCTCCAGCTTGTGAAGTTTCGGCGGACTCACCCACACCTTGGTGTACGACTTGGGATCATCAATGATGATCTGCTGCTCCAGCGTGTCATGATTCAATCGCCGGTAGCGCTCCGTCAAGTGCATCTCTTCGCTGCGCGGATTTCCCGAGAGATCGGCCCACACTTTGTCGTTAAATCCAACCGTTTCGACCACAAAAGTGTCGCCTTTCCAGTGGCCCACCGCGGTCCCTAGCCAACTCGGATCGGAATCCTTGGGCAGCGGCCGCCCGTCGGTCCACACCGTGCGCCAGATGTGATACTCCTCAAAAAACATGAATGTTCTCCCAGGCATCTGCACGATCTCCCACGGATTGGGCAGAATCAGAAGTTGGGGAGGGCCGCTCGGATCGCAATGCAGGGCGGCGCTGTCTTCCTGCCCACCTACGGCACGAGGACCCATCAGGGGCTTGGCGGCGTCAAACTTTTCCTGGCCCCAGGGCGTCAGAGGAGGGCGGGTGCGATCGTCGACGGCATTCATGCGCGCAAATCCCGGAGCAGTCCCATCATCGTATTGCATCCAGACTCCGGACAAATCGTGTGAGAGGTGCGTGGCCGTCGAAGAATCCGCGGGCGACTTTTTCTTTTCCGATGGTTGACCCGTTTGGGCAAAACAAATGGAGGAAAGACCGAGCGCGGCTACCAGCACACGAAGGGAAACCCCGATCCGGTGATGCATCTTAAACTCCTCGAGTCTTTGCAAAATGCAGGCGTGTGCATTCCTTGATTCTTATTCCGGTGATTCTTATTCCGTTCCGGCGCTCTCGGCGCAATCAGCGTTAGAACGCTTTTGCTGTGGTCATTTCCTTGCCGTCCGGAAACACAACCTTTTGCAGAAACGTGATCTTCGCCCCGACTTTGTTTGGATTCACGAACAGTGTGACCTGGTCCCCCGGCTTCAGGGTATCCCTGCTCCACCCAACTCGGTTGAGCATGGCCGGATTCGTGGTTTCGGCGACCCAATGTTCGACGTTTCCCTTGTCATCCGTGACATCGTAATAAACCTGCGTATGCGGGTTGCTGTACTCGAATTTTGTCACCGTCGCTTTCATGGGAACCGTTTTCGACATGTCGTAAGCTGAATTTCCATGGTGTGCGAACGTCGGGGCGGAAATGCCAACAAAACAGAGAATCAAGGCGAAAAGAATCCCGAGCTTGGACTTCATGCCACACCTCACGAACGAAAGTACCAGGCTCACCGGAGCCCAGCTCCTGCCGATAAGTCACTGCATGGCGGAATTTTGCCTGAAGTTAGGAAACCACAAGGGGCAAGTCGTGTCAAATAATTTTGCCTGTTCGCCGCGCGACCATAAGTGCAACTAAAGGAAACATTTCACGCGCCGCAAGCTTTTTCCATCCCCCCTTTTTTTCACTAGTGCGAACTCCATATTGTATGCAAGAACATTAACCTTGACACCGCTTCGGTGGCAATGCTATACGATCAGCATCTTTAGGGGTGCAAATTTCATTTCACGGTCATTTCGGTTGTCAAACTGTATCAGGAACAAAACAGAGGATTAATTGGACTCTCTTCAGGAATCCTGAGGGTTATCAGCCAAAAACCATTGTTGCCCCGATTGGGCGACCCGAACACCTTTGTTCAATGAATAAAAATATGTCTTACCGACATGTCTGATTTTGCATGCAGTTCAGTGAATCCAGTTAATTTCTAAATCCTTGAACTTATTTTTTAGGGGGCCGAATATGTTTCGACAAGACTGTAAATGGATGTGTTTTGGTGTTTTTCTCCTGGCGGCGCTGGTGGCAATTCCTGTTGTCGCGCAATTACCTACGGGAACAATTTTGGGCGTGGTCAGCGATAGTTCGGGCGCTTCCGTCCCCAATACGCACGTGATCATCACCAATATCGATACGGGCGCGGTGCGAACCGCGACTACGGGTGAAGCCGGCGATTACCGCGCTCTGGAGCTTCCTGTAGGGCATTACGAGGTGAGAGCGGAGCACCCGGGTTTCAAAAAGGCGACACACACCGGGATTACCCTGGAAGTGACGCAACAAGCGGTGATCGACATCACTCTCGAAGTTGGTAACACCGAGCAGGAAGTGACCGTGAGCGGGGATGCGCCGGTCGTCAATACCCAGGACGCTACGCTCGGCGGCTTGGTGACGGAAACCGCCATCAAGAATCTGCCGCTGAACGGCCGGAACTACGTTGACCTGAGCTTGTTACAACCCGGCGTCACCAGAGACAAAAACATTGGAGACAGCACGACCGGCGGCGGGGGCGGATTCGGGACCACGTTCAGCGTCAATGGCGCCCCGGACCGATCGAATAATTTCACGCTCGACGGAGCGGTCCTGCAGAATCAGTTTGGCCGCAACCCCAGTTCTGAGGGCGATACCACTCTGGGCGTGGAAGGGATCAAGGAATATAAAGTCATCACCACCAACTTCCAGGCAGAGTATGGATTGACCATGGGCAGCCAGATGGTGATGGTGAGCTCGGGCGGAACGAACCAGTTCCACGGCGATGTTTTCTATTTCATGCGCAACGCCGCTCTGGATGCCAAGAATTTCTTCGATAATCCCAACGCGCCCATTCCACAGTTTCAGAGGAACAATTTCGGAGGTTCGTTCGGCGGGCCGATCAAGAAAGACAAGACTTTTTTGTTTGTGGTCTATGAGGGATTGCGGCAAAACGAGGGCATCACGGAAACACTGAACGTCCCTTCCCCAGGTTGCCGTGTTCCAGGCGGCACGCTTATTACAGTAGCGGAATGTCCGGAACTCTCCGGACCGGTAACGATGGATCCGGGAATTGCGCCATTCGTCGCGTTGTATCCTATGCCCAATTTGCCTTCCCCAGGCGCAGGCCAGCCTCCCCAGTACGGATATGCGAGCACCAGCACTGCCGCCGAGAGCTTCGGTCAAATCCGTGTGGATCACAATTTCTCCGCATCGGATTCCTTCTTTTCCCGCTACACAATCGATAATGACCATCTTGATAGCGCACCGTCACAGAATGCGCCTTACTTCAGATCGGGTACGGACCAGCGCAACCAGTACATCACTTTGTCTGAAAGCCATATTTTCTCTCCGATCCTGCTGAACACCGCGCGGTTCTCTTTCAGCAGAACCAAATTCTCCTCGGCCGGTATTCTTCAGGGCTTGCCCGACAATGGCCAGGGTCCTTCGATTATCACGGGCGATCCCACTGGCGAAATCCAGGTTGCCGGCTATGCCCAATTGGGCCCCGCCGAGCCGCTTTCCTACGGCACCCAGAACATCTACACCCTGAGTGACGATGTCAATTTCACGATCGGAAAGCACTCTTTCAAATTCGGCACGCTGCTCAATCGCTGGAACGAGGGAACGCAAGCCGCTAACTCCCACAATGGTTTTCTTTCCTTCCCCAGCCCCGACCAATTTTTTGCCAGCACACCCAGCCTGGTCGAATTCGAGCCACTCACGGCCAACGAAAACCGCGATTACATCTACAACACCCTTGGGTTCTACGCTCAGGATGATTGGAGAATGACTTCGCACGTGACTTGGAATTTGGGCCTTCGCTACGAATTCATGACCACTCCCTATGAATTGAGCGGGAGATCGTCGAGGCTCGTGAATGACCTGACCGACGCCTTCACGAATGGGCCGACCCTGAAGAACAACTCTTTGCATGACTTCAGTCCTCGCATCGGCGTCGCCTGGGATGTGTTTGGAAACGGAAGGACCGCATTACGTGCCGGCTTCGGCATGTACTACGACGTCGGAAATATCGGGACCACGTTGAAGCAAGATTCGATCGGTAATCCGCCCTTCGCTGGTTTGACCGATATTTTCAGCGCCGGCACTACGCAAGTTACTGTGCCCCTGACGGCGGCTGTTTTGAATACGCAATCGAACATCACTCCACAGTTCGTGGACTACAACAGCAAGAGCCCCTACATGATTCAGTACAACCTGAGCATTCAGCAGCAGTTGCCCTGGGGCATCGGCCTTGGATTGGCCTATGTCGGCGACCGCGGCGTCCACCTGTTTACGGTCAGAGACTCAAACCCGATTGCCCCAACCTCGACCGGGCCTTGCGGAGATCCCGCAAGCCGCTGCGTCAACGGTTCAGTTCCGTTCTGGGATACCGGGTCCCCCAACTACCACCCCATCAACCCGAATATGCCCAGTACGATTAACATCGCCACAAATGCGGATTCCAATTACAACGGCCTGCAAGTGGTTGTGAACAAGCGCGTGAGCCGCGGGCTGGAGTTCCAGGTAGCCTATACCTACAGCAAAGTGATGGATGATACGCAGGGGCAGGCGAACGTCGCGGATTGTTTCACTTCATTTGGCCTACAGGGGACCTATCCATTGGATCAACATATCGATAGAGGCCCAGCTTGCTTCGACTCCACGAATAATCTCGAGGCCAGCGTGGTGTATCATTTTCCAACCGTTAGCTCCAGCAACGGGTTTCTTTCCACGGCGGCGAATGGCTGGTGGGTCAGCAGTATCGTAAGCAAGCAGAGCGGCTATCCAGTCACGCCGCTGGTGTTCGTCAATCGCTCGAATTCTGGCGTCTTGCAAGGGCAGAGCGATGAGGTTGTCGAAAACACTCCGGCCTTGATCGCGGAATACTGGCATCCAACCCTTTGTACATCGCAACCAGGCCAGCCGGCAACAGGATCCAATCCATGCCCCTACGTCCCGATTCCCTTCAACGCGAGCACGGTCGTAACCGGGAATCTAAATCAATATTTCAACCCTTATATGTTCTCGATGGCTCCCGAACTTCCTAGCCCCGAAGGAGGAGGGAACACCGTCGGTCAACTCGGCAATGCTGGACGCAACATCCTGCGCGGGCCAGGGGCGAGTGATTGGAATTTCTCGCTTGTGAAAGACACCAAAGTGAAATTCCTTGGAGAAGGCGGCTCGGTGCAGTTTCGCGCCGAATTTTTTAATGTCCTGAACCATCCCACTTTCAAGTTTGGATTCCTGGCGCCCATTTTGTTTGTGGGCCTTCCCAGCGACGCTGGCCCGTTCTCGGAAATGCCGAGGGCAACCAACTCACAGATCACAACCACCGATGGCAATTCGCGGCAAATCCAGTTTGCCATCAAGATTTTGTTCTGAGGAATCAGCAACTAAAGGGCTTCGCGTGTGACGGGGCACAGCTCAACGTCCTGTGACGCGAAGCCCTTTGTTTAAATTCACGGTCAAGTCCGATATCACTTTTCAAGCTTTTAAAGAAACCTATGGCATAACGGCATTTCGAGGAATTGTTGGTGGGCCCGCCAGGATTTGAACCTGGGACCNNAACCAGCTGAGCTACAGGCCCAAAGAAAACCCACTTCTCTTAGCTCACAACTGGTACATCTTACAGGGACTTAACCTCCGCTGCAACTGAGTCCAAATCTTCGGAGTGAGTCCAGGATGGACCGAGACGGTCGGTTATCTCCCGTTTGAAGCCATCGGAAAAGTGCGTGTAGCCACTCGTTGTCCGCAAACTGGAATGGCCGACCTGGCTCTTCGTGAAGTCGGGCGGCGCATTGTTCGCTTGCAGATGACTGACTCTGCCGTGGCGAAACGCATGCATCCCGCCACGTGGAATGCAGAGCCGGTCACAAAGCGGATGAAGCACTGATCTGGTAACTTCACACGAAAGAGGCGTGCCGTTTCGCGTTTGGAATACTCGTCCACTAGTTCGTCCGCCCAGAAATTCGTTGAGCATCTGAGCCGTGGCCGAATCTACCCAAACATCGCGGTAGCCCTTCCGAGTCTTCGGTGATACTTCTAGTCCGCGCCACACTGACCGCTTAACTTGAATTACGCCGCGATCTAGATTCAAGTCCTCTACGTGTAGCCCGAACAACTCGCCGGCTCGGAGTCCGCTGGCACCGGCAAGATGGAACAGGATTTTGTACTGCCCTGTAGCCGCCTTTACAATCTGTCCTATCTCACCTTGAGTAAACCAGCGTTGCTCGTCATCGGGAATTGTTGGAAGTGACGGGCACCACTTCCTGGGAGTCTCATCCTTCTGTTGCGAGTGCCAGTTCATTACTGCTCGGAACATCTTCCAAAGGTTAAGAACCGTTTTCGGCTCTAACCCCTTGCGCCGCAAATCCGCGATCCAATCGTTAATGACCCCCGTCTTGATTTGCTCAGGAGCCATCTGTCCGAAAAACGGTCGCATATACTTTGCAAGGAGCTTAGGAGCCGTATACCGGCTGCTCTCTTTCAATTCTGGAAGTCGCTTCGCTTCCCATGCGTCCGCAATATCAGCGAACACCACGAGAGGCTTTAGCGAGCGTTCCAAGTGAGCAGGAGTGTTCACGCCTTCCTCAGTAATAATGTCCAACAGTTTGCGCTTCGCTGCGAACTTGGTAAGTTCGCTTTCCAAACCGAGCACCACAGCGCGGCGCAACCTCGTGGACTGTCCGGGCACATCAACGTAGTACCGTCCGATCCATCTTTCATTCCTTAACTTCACTTGTCCTGCCTGTCCTGACCGCTTCGACATATACTTCCGTCCTTTTTGTCGAAACGGCGTCGCGGCAGACACACTACGCCTGCGCGGTCTGGATTGCAATAATGCAAAGGTACTGTTCGTACTAGCGAGGCATACGACTCCGGAGGATTGCTGGCTTGTATCTACAGCGGATGAATCAAGCATTCACCTTTTTTCCGCCCTAAGTGCCGCCGCAAACGCGGGCAAGATTGTTCGCGGCCGATGCCCTCTATCTTTAGCGCGGGCTCCGCATCGGCACTACCCGACGTGGCGCTTTTGGAAGAGGGGCGGCACCGCCTTCATGGGTATCACACGCTACATGGCCGCCCAAGTGTTATTATAACCGGCTTTTTGCTTATCGTCTGACAGGCATACATATGCTACAATGTGGTGCATGAGACGGGTTGCCCTGTTTTTGAAGGAAGAACAAATTCGCAAAGCGAAAAGCCTGGGCAAAAAGATTGATGCGCCCTGGGCGGCTGTCGTGCGCCAGGCGCTTGATTTTTATTTTAGGGCGTTGAAGGAGAGCGGAATCACGCCGAGCCTTACGGACGGGAGAGTTTCAAGATCGAAACTGTATAGCCATCGTCCGAACCACAAAGCGAAAGCGCGCAGCCCAAAGCTAGCTCGCTGGCTAAAGGGTCAGTAGCTGTAACCCATTTGGTTCTTCTAGGTGTATCGGTTGTATTCGCCTGGCCCAGTGGTGATAAACCGCTTTCCGATCTCGAAGCAGGCAAAGCACCAGCGGGTTTCATGGGGGATATAACCAGGCCTGTCTCTATCGAACATATCGTCATAAACGATCCTACCGTAAAAAATGAGAATATGATTAGGATTGAGGATTTGGTTTTTCTCGTCGAACCAAAACTGTCTCTCAATTTCTTCCGGTCTGATTCCCGCAGGCGGATAAATCTCAAAACTATCACTCTGAATTAGCAAGGGGTTTTTAGGCCGTTCAAATGGGGTGGAATAGACTGGCGGTACAGGCAAATCCTCTGGACGGTCTACGTAAATGTGGGCAGCACTGCCAGAGATAAATTCCGCTGGCGTTCTTCCATTGTTGGTGGCTCTAAAAATGAAATTGCCTGGAATAGTTGGATGCGGCCCAACGACCACCACAATCCAGGGGCGTTCGGNNGTTCGGAATTGATAACAGCTTGAGCGCCCAACTCAGCGGCCCTAGCATTTTTCTCGGCGATAGCGACAGATTTACGAAGAACTCGCGTTTGGCGTCTCATGCTCACGGCTTGGCGAGCAATGACTTTAAGCGTACCGCGCGCCACAACAATGCCCCAAATGGCAACCGCAACCAAAGGCCAGTTCGATACAAGCGGAGCCAAGAGCTTTTCGTGCCATGTAACCGGCGGCGCTGCCTGGAAGAACGCAACCAGGGAAAATACAGCTATCAGCTTCATGATCGCTTAATTTAACACACCAGGGGACAAACGAAATTATCGGCCGTGTTTCAGGCTTCTGGTCCGCCGAGGAGCCGAGGTCAAGAATGGTTACAAACGAAGTCCTGCTATTCTGCGCGCACATTGGGGTGTTGGGGCTGGACTGTGCTGTTTCGCTTTGAATCCAAGTCAGTGGAAAGGTTGCTGTTTTTAACTTCAATGCGAAAACATGGACAATTCGTGAACAATGTCTTCGCATCTAAATGCCTGAGCGTAGGCTCTACTTATCAAACAAAACGGCTCGATGACGGTCTCTCCGAATCCATCATCGTATTGAAAATTCCCACTCACCCGGATAATCTCGCGCGAATTCTTGTAAAGCTCGAAGTCTCGTTTAGCGAACGTATCAAGGTGCTCGTAATGATTCGGGCCTTCATTCTCGCGCACAAAGAAATTCTTAATGTCCGTGCGCCTAATTGCTGGATACAGTGCCTTTTGGTCCGGCAAACTCTCTTGCGTTATTTCATAATTTGCCGTGGTAGTGGTAATCATCTTGCCGCGATTGACAAAAACAACGTTCACCGACGCACTCTTTCCATCGAAGCCGATGTCCGCAACAATGACAGCGGCATAACTTCCTTTGATAAGTTTCCTATTGAGTTCCAGTGCGTCCCCCGTAAGCTTATTGGTCTTTCGCATCTCGCACCACATAAGAGCGGCGAACGTAGTGTAAGCGATGAGAAATATAACGCCCAGGCTTTGCACGATCAGCATCGTGTATTCATACCAGTCTCTAGGCGGCTTGCTGGTTATGTTATTGCTATCCGGGACCTTTGGATTGGTACGGCCACCAAGCTCATCGGTTAGCCTTTCGCTCCCTTCGGTCTCAGATGGTTTCTGACTAGGGTCTTCTGATGTCATGGGTTCACTTTAAGTGCTTTGCTCCCCGTTTGGGTCAGGGGCCAGGATTATGCCGCGCTCTGCCGCCTTGAATGCTTATGTACCGTCCCGGTTGAGCACCCCAGTATTTTCGAAATCGATCTGAACGACTCACCCGTCGCGCGGAGCCGATAAACTTCCGCAGAGTCAACCTGGACCGGCTTCCTTCCAAGCGTCACGCCGCGCGCCCGGGCATTTCGAAGTCCTGCCCGCGTTCTTTCGCGGATCGTTTCCCTTTCGAATTCGCTGAACGCGCCGAGTAGCTGGTAGAAAAGTTTTCCGGTGCTACTACCGAAATCGAGGGCCTCCGAAAACGAAACGAGTTGCACGTTCCAAGATTTGAAATCTTCGAGCAGTCGGAGAAGATGTACAAGACTGCGGCCCAGGCGGTCGAGTCGCCAGACCAGAATGACCTGAAACTTGCCCCGCCTTGCATCTTCGAGCATTTTGTCCAACGCCGGGCGGGTACTCTTCGAGCCGCTCTGTCCTTCGTCCGCGTACTCTTTCACGATTTCGAAGCCACGGACATTGGCAAGTTTCCGCAAGTCTCGCAACTGCATCGATGTGCTTTGATCTGCCGTGCTGACACGGCAATAAATTGCGGCGCGCATTATTTGTTCCTCGATTTTGACTTCGGTTTCGGCCCCGACTTACGCTCTGCCTTTATTTTGATGGCCTCGGCAATATCGGCATCGGACCAGCGCCAAAGCTTGCGACCATCTTCCAACTCGACACTCGCGGGTTTTATGATCCCTTCACCGAGCCAACGATGCAGTGTGACGTTATGAATGCCGATTAGCTTTGCGGCCCGTGGTGTGGAGTAGGTTTTCGCCATGTGTTTCCTTTCCTCAGTATATGCTAGTTAGCATAGTGAGTTACAGTTGTCAAGATGCCGCTCCGTGCTTCCGTCCGTTAACCGGACGGCAGACCGTAACGCACTAGACCGCAGATTCCTTCCCGCTATCAATTGCGCGCCGGAAACGCTGTACGCTATTCCCGTATTTTCTCGCGCCGGTTAGCTCCGAGCGTAGGTGTGTATCAATATGCGCCCGGAACTCGCGCGCGATCTGTGACGGCGTAAGATTCCGCAAGAGTTTTTGCAAGTGACGTTCGGCCGAAGTGAGTGCCGCGTCGTAAACTGCCGTATGATCTTGCATGGTTTCTCCGTTTTAGATTTAGGTTCTATAATCGTCCGCTGCGCCGGGGCATCCGGCGCAACGCGCTATGCACTCAACAACTCAACTTGCAGACTGTTCAGGCTATTTCTAACATTATTTTTGGAGTCCTGAACTATACGCAAAAAGTTCGGTTTCTCCGCTGAGTCTCCGGCCTCTTTCTGCCAGATTTGTTCAAGTAGACTAGCGGCCTCTTTCGCCATCCCGTGCGATTGGAACTGCAACACCATGCAACGGGATAGGAACCTGTCCTGCAATCGCTCGGTATCGTTCGCCGTGAAAATAAAAACCGTCTGCGGAGGAAATGCTGTGCTGTCTAATTTTGAGAGAAACGATAGTTGAGCCGCAGACGAAGCCTGATCGGCCTCGTCTACCAGCACAACATGGAGCGTGTTATTGCGTGGCACGTAATGACACTGGCGCGTGACATCTTCCACGGTCGCCACGTTACAAAACTGTGAGGGAATATGATGTAACTCGCCCCCGATGGCCTCGCACAATGCCAGAGCCATCGAAGTTTTGCCTGTTCCGCTGGGTCCAACAAAAAGGAACGCGGCATTCGGAAAAGGCCGCAACGCGAAGTTCGCCAAGACTTTCTTCGGTTTATCCAAGCCAACGAAGTCGGCCAAAGAATGCGGCCGATAGCGTTCGGTCAACGATTGTGGGAAGACCAGTCCACCTTGCAGGGATGCACTACTGTGCGTTTGCACCGTACTGTCGAAGAGTCCCATATTAAGCGACCTCGCTTTCTGTATTGGAGTGTGCAGACGTGCCCCGGATGTAGTCAGCCGCTTTTTGCGCAGCGGACGCGGCGCTAACGAGTAGCTTCGAATCACCGCGTAGACGGGTAATCCAATGCTGCAAGTAAGACGCGGAGTTTTGAATCGTGGCCGGGGCAATGCCCACGCATCCGCAGAGAAATGCCGCAACCATTTCCGCTATTAGCTCTTCTTTGCTGTAAGACTCACTCCCAAACGTGTTCAATTGCTCGATGCCTTCACGCCCAACGCGCGATGCGTGCCCCGTGCTGTGCGTTAGCTCATGGTAGAGAGTCGAATAGTATTCCTCTGCCGTGCCGAAAAGAGACTTCGACGGCATCCCAACGGAATCCGTAGACGGTCTGTACCACGCGCGTCCGTCTTGCTCCATCCGTGGCGCGTTGGGCATCCCGGAAACGATTGCTTCGCATTGCTCGATGTTCGGGACACGTGGCGAAGCATTGCCTAACCCGAGTTTGTCGGCGATGCCTTCCGTTTGCTCGATGTTAAAAACACTGTAATAGCGCAATAGAATAGGCTTAGACTTGCGGTCTTTGCCCTCGGCATTCTTGATGATTTTTTCCTCGCCGATGTTCCAAAACGTCACGAGTGATGACTTTTCGCCTTTGCGCACGTGTCCGCCAAGCTTTTTAGCCTGATTAAATGAAAGCCAAAAACGCGACCCGTAACCCTGCGATGCAAGCAAAAACGGGTTAATGCCCCGGTATTCCTTGCCGCTAACAAGATTGGCAGGGGGTTCACAGCGCCAAGGCTTGCGCCACGGCGCTACGCCAGATTCCAATTGCTTGATAACCTGCTCCGTTACGATTTCATATACGTTCGGCATTTTGCTCTCCTCGTTTGGATTCCTTGCTGCCACTATGCTAGGTAGCATAGCATAATAGGAAAAAGTGTCAAGCTAATTATGATACGTAGCATAACTATTTTCTGGCGCGTTGAACGCAAAGACCTTGCGGGCAAGGGAGAAATGCCGCGTTGTGGGTGGGCACGGCGCGTTCGGTTAGCGAACGGCAGCGAATTGACCGCACAGAGATATTCCAAATGGACGGCGCAAACTGCGGGTAAACTGGCCGTAAAATGCGGTCAAAATCCGGATGCACAAAGGCGTGAGTCAAAGATCGTTTGTAGGGTAACCTACATAGTAAAATGCTCCCAAGATGACTAATTAAATAAATCTCGGCGCTTGACAGGTGCGGACACCACCGTTATACCCAGAACGGTGAGCTTGCTACCGAGGGGGCGCGATGCTCAGGGATTACGACATTTTTGAGGTTTTACCGGATGGCTCGAAAATTTGGCGAGTGAATGCCTACGGCGTCGAGAACGCCTTGATAGCGTTGACGAATGTGGCAAGCAAAACCAAAAACGAATGCTACGCGATCAACATCCGGAGCAAGGACATAATCGGCCGCCTAAATGAGCAGAAGCCCCCAACGTGACAGCCGCGCGTCATGTAGAAATGCTCCGTAGATCGAGGGTAGGTCACCGGAAACCGCAGAGTCAGACATGGCCGAAGATACCCTCCTTTCAGGCGGGAGGCTTGACCGTGCAAGATCGGGCGTAGATCGGCAGAAAATTGCAGGCAAACATGATGCCCATGTTCAGGGACACGGCGGTAGTCCCTAGGCAAATTTTGCCTAGGGTTTGCAGACATATTAAGGACCAGCTTAGGCCAACTTTTCCGGATGCCCGCAGTGTCACCGTCACTTGGCGTTTGCGCGATGACGCGCGCGCCGCTCAAAATTTCGATTTCTGCAACGATTTTTCTGCAATCCATGTATCATTTGCAACGATCTTGCTGCGCATCGAATCCAAACCGCAAAAATAGCCACTTAAAATCGTTTAGATTCTGCGGCTTACAGCTAGTTGATTTCGATTTCCGGCCGTTCGGCAATCGGTCGTATTATGAACGCCACGGCAGGCCAGCGCACATCCGCGCAACCTATAACTCCCATAGCTGCAATGATTTAACTCGCCTTTGGCATGGCATCGCCCTGCATCCTTAATGCATTCAACGTCTAACCGTATTGCCTCTGCCTGTCTGAGCATTGGGCGGATACTGCCCGTCTTGCGGATGTCCTTTATTTTGTGTCGGTTGGGTCCCCTATTTTCTGAGGTCGAAGGCCGGGGGCACCGGAGCCCTGGCCCTCAGCGGCAGCCCCTTGATCGCCTAGTAACCCCTGCACCATAACGTGCTGATAAACGTCCCAATAGAGGCTGAAAACGCTCCAATTGGAGTCGATAACGAAAAACAGCCGAGACACCACTTTTTACGATTTCACGGGTCCTCCCGTTCGTTTCCTGGACGACTGTCTGCGCACAAACGGGTCCTCCGATACCACCCTTTCGTCGGGTCCCATGAGCGCCGCGCGGATCGCGCGCAACGCAATCGAAGGGTCCTACTCGACCGGCTCCATCTGGGGTCTTTGTCAACCCTAGTCGCCGTCATTGTCAACCAAGGCTGTTCGGCGGTTGGCGTAGAAGTTAAGAAACTTTTGCCCTACCGTTAATTTGTGGTAAAATGGTTTCACTGGAAAGCTTGCTGGACGCAGCCAACGTGCGCTAGGCTCCGACTCCAGAACCGGCAAGTGGCTACTCCAAGGCGTGCATTCAAGGCGGCGGTAAGCAACAACCACACGCGTCGCTAACCTCCCATTCGTGGGTGCGTTTTCTGAATCCAGGAAACGTGTGCCCAATGCCTGTAAAAGAAGTTCTTTCTGCTGCCGATATTCTTACCCCCAAACAATTAGCCGAAAGGCTCACGGCGAATAGCGGTATACCGTTAAACGCCATCAGAGAGCATGGGTCCTCCGACACAGAGGGCGCAATTAACGGTGAGACCTCCCCTAAAGTGGCAGATAACGGTGTACCGTTGTCTGCCAAACGCAATCGATCAGGCGTCTGTGGGAACCTCAATGTCCATCCAGCGCATGAAGAGTGTCCTGGACGCCGGCGCACGGCCAAGATTGACCGCCCCGTGGACTCAGCCGTTCGCGCGGAACTTGAACGGGTGCTTCACAAACTTGGTGGCCATCGGATGCAAGCCGATCTGAAAATAATTGGAATCTTATCGCCGCGCGAAATCGAAACCCACTGCTTTGAACTGCAACCCTACGAGAAGGTTCCCTTCGTCCAAGTAAGCAAGCAAATATCGTTCTATACATCTGTGAAACGCACGAACGCTATCATTCTTGACTACGCGGCTCAAGGGCTGCTGCCGCTTACGCTCCGGCAAATTCACTACCAGATGGTTGTGCGTCATAAAGACTACCCGAACACCAAGACGAGCTATGACCACCTGAACATAGACCTAGTTCAGGCCCGCATGTCCGGTCTTGTACCCTGGAACGCGATTGATGACCCAACTCGTAGTGTCCACGAGCGGGCCTCATGGGAATCTGTGCAAGAGAGACTTGCCGCCACAGCCGCGAGCTACCACATCAGTCGATGGAAAAATCAAGAACAGTGGCCGATGGTACTCGTTGAAAAGGATGCCGCACTTGGAATCATTGCCCGGGCTTGCGAGGAACTCGATGTGCCATACGTATCGCTAAAGGGATACGGGAGCGTTTCCGCACTACGAAATCAAGTAGCCGCACATTGCCTCCGCGTTCTCGATCTAGGAATAAAGCCCGTCATTATCCACATATCGGACCACGACGCATCCGGATGGGACATGCCGCGCAATCTTGAAGATTACTTGAACTCGCTCGTGCGCCAAAGAGTTGATATGCGCCATATCGCACTTACCCTCGACCAAATTGCGAAAGGATACGGACATGGTGAGCCATTGCCTCCGGACCCCGTTAAGGACAAGGACCCGCGTTCAAAGAAATATATCGAGCACTTGGCAGAACGTGGTTTAGAGCCCGGCGCATGGGAGATGGATGCGCTTCCTCCCGCAACCTTGCATGAATTGATAGTCAACGAGATTAAATCGTGTCGTGATGAGCATTTGTGGAAAGTGATTGAAGACAACGAGAAGGAGGAGAAGCAGGCGATTCAAAAAGTCGCAGATCAATGGAGAGACCCGCGTGCCAATGTCGCAGAAGCGAGCCGGGGGCTTGCGGCAGTTAAGGAACTTATCCAACTCGAAGACGCGCGGTGGAGGTAGATGACAATCAAAACTGTTCATGAGAGCGTCGGCTCCCTCCGTTCGGCGCGGCCGGCTGCAAGTGAAAGATGAACACAAACATCACGAAGGAGAAAAGAAATGAAACTCAGCCAATCCAGCAAGGCACTAAAATACCAGCAGGGTACACGCAAAGGTCGCGGCAAGTTGCTGCCGGTCGGTCGAACCCGCTTCGACGCAAGCGCGGACACGGACCCCATCGGCAACCGAGACCATGCGGACCAAACTTTGTCCGAACTCGCAGCAGATTCCGTGCAGTCGCCAGAGTATCAACCAACTCAGCGGGAGCGTGAAGCAATGCAAGACAAGCTGCGTGAGTTGCGGAAACGCGCAACAACTGGCAGCGAGCGTGAGGCCGCCAAACTCCTGGGTGTTCCGAAAACCACACTGCGCAGAATCCGAGCGGGACTCCGCGAACTGGACGAAGCGTGCTTACAAGTTCCGTGGAAAGTCAGAATACTCGAATACGATCCGTTCGAAGGGCGAAGCGTCCTGGTTCATTTCAATTCCGGCGAGAGCCCGCAACTCAAAAAGAACATCAGGTCCGAAAAGGAACTTGCCGATCCGTTTGCGTTCAACGCGATACTCGATAAGGTGCATCCGCCATCGGCGTTCCGATATATCCCTCGGCTCAATCAATATGGGTTCGTTCTCCGAACGCGGCGAGACAGCGCGATCCAGGATGTCCTGCTCCTCAGCGGCGAAAAGGTCCAGGCGTTGATGACGGTTGACCGAAAGTGGATGCGCATCCAGCGAATTTTAGGCGGAGCACAGAAAGCCGCCTAAAAAAGCGGACCACTTTTTGAAAGATTGTTTCTTGTGTGATTTCAGTAGGTTGCTGAGATTTTGGCGGTAGCCATTAGTGTGAAAACTAGCCGCTTTTGACCTTACCGACCTACATAATAGAGGGAAGATTGTGGCTGGATTTCAATGGAAGCCCGACAGAAATTATCATCGTGGAATGGCCTACGTCGAAGAATGGCACCGCCTCAGCGTCGAAGCGTTGCGCGCTTTGATCGTTACTGATGAACGTCGGGATTGGATTCTTGCAACCTACCCTCCAAGTGAAGTCGGTCGTCCTGGTATGTTCGCCCGTGACCAACGGACTGCGAGCAAGATCAAGCGCCGCGTCTTAGACTGGCCGGAACCCAAACCCGACGCCGAAGAGATTGAGCAAATTGCGGAGAGGGCCGCCGCATAAAGTTCGGATGGATTCGATATAAAACCTGAAAGAGAGGGCAACTCAAATGTCGCAAGTTGAAAAGATGCTCCACGAAATCGAGCAGGCGCGTTTCTGGGGCAGCCTGCAAGTAGATTTTCAGAACGGCCAAGTCACATTGATTCGCAAAACGGAAACGATTAAGCCCCAGCAACAGGGAACAACCCGTGAATACAACAACCCCCGCTGAATCCCATTTCCATTGTTCGGCTGAGTGGCACCTTGCGAAACTGAGTTCAGTTTGCGCAATTGTCTACCCTTTCGCACTTCGGATTTCCAAGACCTATCAGAAATTCACATGCTCGGCGAAAAGCGTAGCCGAGTATTTCGATTATGAGGAGCGGGCAATCCGGCGCGCTTACAAAGAGCTTGAAGAGCTAGGATTGTTCGTTCGGATCGAAACGGGGTTTTTCGAAGCGAATGTATTCAAGGTCTTGACGCATAAAGACTGGGCGACCGAAAATCCGAACCGATGCACGACAAAGATAGAATTCCCTTGGACCGGCGAAGGTGACCCCCTCGGGCAGAAGTTATGGATTGCCAGCGGCGCGCGGGTTAAGTTCAAGGAATATCAAATCAAATTCCTGCGCGACCTTGGCCTACCAGAGAACGAAATCGTGGGCGAATTCGAGAGTTTCTGGGCAAAAGAATACGCAAAGACCCATGCAAACCAGTACAAAACCAACAGAAAAGGCATCGTTGGCCGATTCATTCTTCACATGAAAGCCAAAGCTCAATCCCGCGCTGCCGCTGCATAGTCTTAAATTTGAATAGCCTACCTCTAGTAACGGCGGACAAAAATGTCCGGCGATGGGCGGACAAATTTGTCCGGCGACATAGCCACTCTCGGCGGACATTTCTGTCCATCATCGGCGGACAAAAATGTCCGGGAAATAGACGATGTTAGTGGGCGATGTTGAAAGTCCGAATGGACGAGTGAGAGTAGCCGATACCGCTGGCGCGGTGTCCGGCTTCGCCCGCCACATCAAAAACAAAAACCGTCCGCTTCGCGGACACTGGCAGAAGGACGAGTATGCAGAAAGCAATCTCATTAGTGCTGTACGACCGGACTGGACGGCAGACGGGCGAGACGTACCCGCCAGGTTCAATCTGGACCTGGCACCACCAACGAAAACAAACCGAAGAGTCGCGGATGGACCACCCGGGCCGTGACGCCCAATCGAAGCCATCACGCCTGTGTGCCTGTGGAGCTTCACTGGCAGGAAAGAGGCGAGGCGCGAAATGGTGCTCCGATACGTGCCGGAAGCGGTTAGGACTCCAAAATAACCCGGAAACGCACATACAAAACAAAGGATTTGCGGACGCGAAAATCGACGGCTGGTGGGGTGGTAGCTTGGAAGTCTCAGAAGCCCCTGAAAACGGCAAAGCGGCGTGAAGTATCCCTCGCCGCAGTCCGTGCTTTACGAACTTGCCTCTCGCGGCCCGAGCGCCGGCCGACTCGAATCACTCCGGCTCATGGGTCTCCCTGATTCACCACGAACCTGGGGCTCTTGCCCGCGACGTAGCCGCCGCGCGCTGTTGCGCCGCCTAGCTTGCGACCGCCGCAAATCCACCAAGGTCCGGCTCAGTGCGCTGAAAGAAATCCTGTGGAACCTAACCGTCGATCAGCAGAACGCCCTTGAGCGTCTGCGAAAGGACAACAACAGATGAAGTCAACAGAGTTGAAATTGATTATTCAGAATCCAAGCACATCTCCCGAAGACCGGGCCAGTGCCTTAACTGCGCTCCAGAGTCTGGAGCGAGATGCTACGACAAGCATCGAGCGTCGGGACGCGAAAAAAGCTCTTGATTCGATCAATGCTGCCGAAATCGCAGAAGGCGACTTCTCGCAACAAAACATTTTCCGGCTGCTCTGGGACGATGGGGTGCCCGATATGAGTGTCGAATATCTCCGGGCAAAGTACCTACCCGAACCGACCACACGTATCGAGTGGGCATGGTTGAAATTTTGGCGCGACCGTCTCAAGTCCACCAGCAGCATTCTCCGAGAATTCGCAGAGTGTCGGATAAAGATGCTGGCTGAGGACGCAAACATCCCGGGTGATGTCTGGCGAGCGGCGGCCGACTTTATGTCGCATTTCAAACAGAGAACCGCCAGCGATCCGATTCCTGAAATCATCGTGCCCAATAGGGAGAGATGGCAAACGATGCCCCACGAAGAATTCTATCAACACCTGGTCCCGCACAAGAAAAGTTGGACCGATACGTTTTATAAGGCGAGGTAAGCATGAGGACTCGACCAAATCGAAATGATCCCTGGCATGGCCCCAACTCAGCGTTTCAGCCGAACGAGGGCCCGGTAGCGTCGGATGATTTTGCCCCGCTGGCATTAACCGGGTCCAGCGCGCTTCGTGATTTCATACAGCGTGAGACTCACGCGAGCATCGTAGATAACCGCTCGTCCGAAACGCTGGGCAAGGGAGTGTATTTGCGGAGGCTCCCGGACAGTAGCTACGAACTTTTGATCTACAAAGGAAGAAGTTCCTACGACGGATATTACTCCGACGACCGTGAAAAACTACTAGAGATCGCGGCAGAAAAGATGGGGACTAACAATGCTTAAAGACCCTCTATCGGTA
>PMOP01000217.1:0-3214 GCA_003161495.1 Acidobacteriota bacterium
CTTTACGCCGAGTGGTCCGGCAAACCTGTAAATGTTCTGAATTATTCTTAAACGGAAGAATTTCTTCTAAGCTGACGATGTTCGAGCAGGCAACTGCGGGCGACGCTTGTGCCAGTCTGTTGCTTGCTCGTATGCCTGGGCAAGCTGAAACACGACTGCCTCGCCTCCATGCGGGCCTATGATTTGCAAACCGATGGGAAGTCCCTGGCTCGTGAAACCACACGGGACAGAAATTGCAGGCCAGCCGTTCACGTCAAACGGAGAGGTGTTACGCACCGCCGGCAAAATATCGTCTGCTCGCGGATCCGAAATCGCCGCCGGCGGAATGGGAAGCGTTGGCGTGACCAGCACATCCACCGACTCAAGCCATTTTGCGGCCGTTCGACGGACTTGAGCGAGGTCCCTGCGCCCTTGGATATAAGCGGGCGTAGTCACATTGGCACCCGCTTGTATGCGTTTCAAGGTCAGCGGTTGGTAAAGTTCCGGAGTTTTGGTGACGTATTCACGGTGGTATGCATAGGCTTCGGCAGCCCTTACGACATCTCTTAATGTTTCCATTTTATCCGCCGCCAACGGAACATCACGGATTCCCCCGGTGAGTTTCCCCAAAACGGATAAGGCTACCTTCATTGCGGCATCGATTTCCGGATCGAGGTCGGCGAGAAAGAACTCGCGAGGTATCCCGATTCGCAGTGATGACACCTTTGTTCCCAGAACTTGCGTGTAATCGGGGATTTTTATTTCCTCGCTGGTGGTTTCCTGCGCGTCGTACCCGGCGATGACTTGGAGTAAGAGAGCCGTATCAGCCACGGTACGCGCCATCGGCCCGACATGATCGAGCGACCAGGAAAGAGGGATCACACCACGTATACTCACCAATCCATAGGTGGGTTTGAGACCGACGACGCCGCAATGCGATGCTGGAATCCGTATGGAGCCAGCGGTGTCCGATCCAAAAGCTCCGTAGCAGAGTTCGGCAGCCAATGCCGCAGCCGACCCACCCGACGAACCCCCGGCGATATGATTTAGCTCCCATGGGTTGTGCACCGCGCCGAAGTAACTGACGATTGAGCTGCCGCCAAATGCGAATTCCTGCATGTTGGTCTTGCCAAGCAACACAGCGCCCGCGCCTTTCAACCTGCGAACGACCTCAGCATCTTGCGTAGGAATGCGATCTTTAAACACGCCGCTGCCGCCAGTCGTCCTGACACCGGCTGTGTCGAATAGGTCCTTCAAGGCAATCGGCACACCATGAAGAGGTCCGCGCCAATTCCCGCGCTTCACTTCAGCTTCGGCTTCACGCGCCTGCGCTAGGGCTGATTCCGCCGTAATTGTGATGAAGGCATTTAGTGGGGAATTGAACCGGTCAATCCTCGCGAGACACGCTGTTGTCAATTCCACGGGAGAAACTTTTTTCCTGCGTATCAGTTCGGATACTTCGCGGATGCTCAACCTCGTGAGATCGTCACTCTGGTCGTCGTTCACTGGATTCGTCCTTTGAGGCTTCTGGTAGGTCTCCGCCGCCGCTGGAACTTTCGCCAGAGAAGCGGCAGTTCCAGCCAAAGTAACTTTGAGAAACTTCCTTCGCGATAAATCATCGGCGGAATTCGTCATTTGGGGCGGACTCTATCACACAATCGATTTGCGAGTACATGGCGTCAGGAGCAGAAATGCAGCGTCGCGCCTCGTCTACGCAATGCTCGGACGCTTCTTGCCGAAGCCGGTCGCTTGTTCAAATGCATTCGCCATTTGCAGGACGCTGAAGTCTGCTTTGTTACGGCCAACGATTTGCACGCCGACCGGAAGTCCTTCCGGCGTAAAACCTCCCGGCACGGAGGCCGCTGGATTGCCCGTGGCCGAGATATACCAGCAGGATTTCATCCAATCGATGTAGTTAGTGAACTTCACGCCCGCGATTTCCGTGGGGTAGGGCGTGTTCACGTCGAACGGCGGCAACTGCGTGGTGGGCAGCACGAAGTATTCGTATTTTTCCAGGAAGGCTTGGAAACCGCGCCAGAGCTGGCCGTGCGCGACTTCGGCGTGCGCTACTTCCATGCCCGTCAGTCGCAGGCCCTCCTCGATCTCGCCTTTTAGCGTGTCCTTGAAAGCGTCGGGGTGATCGTGCAGGCGCGCGCCATACACATTCGCCGAACTGAGCGCGCGCAACACGCGAAAGGCGATTTCCGCGGGAGCGAAATCCGGCTCGGCCTCTTCGACGATGCAGCCTAGCGATTCAAAAGTTTTGCGGTGGGCATCGACCACGGCGCGCACGCGCGGATCGAAGGGCACTCCGCCAAGATCCTTGAACCAGGCGACTCGCGCGCCCTTGAAGCTGCGGTCGAGCGGGCGCGCGAAAATTTCTCCCGGCTCGTTGATGGAGAGCGGCGCGCGGGAATCCGGCCCCGTGATCGTGCTCAACACGTAGGCCAGATCGGCCACGGAACGCCCGAGGCATCCCGAAGTGGACAGCGTCGACCACGCAAATGCCGCTTTCGGATTTGGCACGCGGCCGACGGATGGCCGGAAACCGACCACGTTGCAGAATGCGGCGGGATTGCGCAGCGAGCCGCCGGTGTCGGAGCCGCTGACAACGGGCGCGAATCCGCAGGCCAGACTGACGGCGGCGCCGCCGGAAGATCCGCCGCACGTCTTCGTCAAGTCGTAGGGATTGTGCGTCGCTCCGAAAACTTTGTTGAACGTTTGCGATCCGGCGCCGAATTCCGGCGTGTTGGTTTTGCCGATGATGATCGCGCCGGCGCGCCGCATGCGCTCGACAACGATGTCGTCTTCCGCGGGGACGTAATCTTTAAAGAGCTGAGATCCGAATGTGGTGCGGATGCCGCGCGTTTCGAGGAGATCTTTGTGCGCGACGGGCAGTCCGTGCAGCGGGCCCAATGTTTCATTGCGCGCCTGCATCTCGTCGGCTTTCGCGGCGGCGTCGGCGGCCATATCCGCCACCAGCGTGACGATCGCATTCACTTTCGGATTTACGCGCTCGATTTGTTTCAGGTGCGCGGCGAGGGCTTCGCGTGCTGAGAGCTTTTTCTCGCGAATCTGGCGGGCCATCTCGACGGTGCTCATAAAACAAATGGAGGAATCCGCGGCCTGCGCTTCCAGGTTTCCTTTCAGGAGCAGCGCAGCGGCAGTTCCCAGCAAAACGTCACGGCGGGTTGGGTGATTGTCACTCATGCGCGGAAGTTTATCACGGCGGGAT
>PMOP01000217.1:3230-6366 GCA_003161495.1 Acidobacteriota bacterium
AGCGACGAGGCGAGCAGCAGAAACATGATGACGCCGAGCCACGGCGACTGGCTCACTTGCGGCATGAATTTTTCGCCAAACGAAAAAATCTTCGCGGGCCAGGGCAGGAAAAGCGCCCTCGCCAGCCAATGCGGCAGGGCTTTGCTCAATTCCGGATCCTGCAGAAGATTAAGAAAAATGGCGAGCAGGCCGAAGACGCCGCCCGCGGCGATCAGCCCGCTCGAATATAGCGAGCCGGGACTGACTTCGCTTTCGGCACCGCTTTTTTGTTCGGTTCCGCGCTCGATGATCCAGCGCAAAAGTCCCCCGGCGAACATGGCCATGGTGGTGGCGATGGAAATGTACGATCCCACGGCAAAGGGAAGCGAGCGAATTCCCAGGAGCTCGACGGCGATCACCAGAAATACTCCGAGAAATACGAGCCTCCAGGGCAGCCGCTGATTCAGAATTCCGCTGATCACCGTGGCCATGAGCCGCGCTTGCGGCGCCGCCGCCTGATCGCTGCCGATTCCCTGCACCCACTGAATTTCAATCTGATTTGTGGATGGATCGTACAGATATTTGCCGTCGGGGATTTCGCGCGATCCGATGGAATTCACGAGCACATACGTTTTGCCGTCGTGCGCGAATGAATTGTCCTGCCGCTCGACGCCGGTGGGCAGGTTGTTGACATCGAGTGGAATCTGCATCGGCTTGTACTGCGCGAGGCCGATATTCATCAGGATCAGCGTGCCGCCAATCGCGAAAGCGGAAACGAGCACGCCGATGATCAGCGCGATCTGCTGCTGGTATGGCGTGGCGCCGACGAGATAGCCCGTCTTGAGATCTTGCGATGTCGCGCCGGCAATCGCCGCGGCAATGCAAACGACGCCGCCGATGGTCAGCGCCAGCACGGCGTACGCGTTCGCCGTCCAGTGAATCACGAGGAAAACCGCGCANNGACGCTACCGTTACAAACAAAAAGCCGAAGACGATCACGAAGATCGCCGCAATCAGGTTGGCGAACGCTCCGGTCTGCGCTCCCGGAATCGGCTTGAATTTCAAAAGCGCCCAAATCATCACTAGAAGAATCGTGGAACCAATCAGAACGAAGCGCATGGAAAGATCGCGTTCGGTGCGGCTCGTCACCGCGGCCCCCTCCCTGCTTTTTCGTACGTCCGCGATTCCAGTCGTCAGCGCCGAAAAAATCGTGGGCATCGTCTTGATCAGCGTAATCAATCCGGAGGCGGCGACCGCGCCCGCGCCCATCGGGCGAATGTAACTGGCCCAGAGTTGATCGGGCGACATCTGCGGAATCGGGACGGTGCTGGGATACAAAGGAACGTTTGGAGAAAGCGAGCCGAAAAATTTGATGGCCGGCATCAGGACGAGCCACGAAATCACGCCGCCGGCAAACAGCGTCCCCGAAACACGCGGCCCGATGATGTATCCGACGCCAAGGTACTCTGAAGTAATTGCCGCGCGGAACGACGCGCCGGGCAGCCAGTTCGGGCGGTATTCCGGCTGGCCAGGCCACATCCCGAGCGTGTTCATGCAAAACGTGTAGACGCCGCCGAGGCCGAGTCCCCAGAAGACGCGCCCGGCAAACGAGCCGCCGCGCTCTCCCGCGACGAGAACGTCCGCGCACGCCGTGCCTTCGGGAAACGTCAGGTTGCCGTGCTCCTTCACGATGAGCTGGCGGCGCAGCGGGATCATGAGCAACACGCCAAGCCAGCCGCCGAGGAGCGCCAGAAAAAATACGCGCCAGTATTCCGTGTTGAGCGAAAATCCCAGAAATATTAAAGCCGGCAACGTGAAGATCACGCCTGCGGCGGCCGACTCGCCCGCCGAACCCGTGGTCTGCACGATGTTGTTTTCAAGAATTGTGGATTTGCCAAAGGCGCGAAGGATGGAAATCGACAGGACGGAAATGGGAATCGATGCGGAGACTGTCAGGCCGGCGCGCAGTCCGACGTACACGGACACTGCGCCAAACAAGATGCCGAAAATCGAGCCCAGAATCACCGCACGCCAACTGAACTCCGTCATCGTGCTCGACGCGTCCACGTAGGGACGAAAATCCTCCGGCGGTGCCGTCGAACTCCAGGGTTTAGTGGCCAAGAAACACCTCCGCGAACGATTCCGGTCCGAATCACGCCATGGCATCACCAGATTGGCAAGCGCCTCGGCGGTCGCCCGGCATTATGGCTCAAATTGTTTTGGGGTCGAGAACATTTTGCGGGCAAAGTTTCAGGTGGTTCACGGGGGCTCGTGGCGCACGCTTCAGCTTGCGGGTTTTGAATTTGGAGTAGGTTAAAAATCCGCAAGCTGAAGCGTGCGCCACTCAACCCCTCGGGCAGATGAACAAGATGCTGGCGGCATCTGGCAGTGCACGGAACGCGGAACGCAGCTTTGCAGGAGCCAGCCGGTTCGCCGCTTCTGCGATTCGCGAAATGGTTTCGGTATTCAACGGAAGCGCGTAAAGGTCCGCGCGGCTTCCGTAGGAATATTTTCGGTAGGCCGGATTTTCTTCGGCGGCAATTTCCATCAGGCGTTCCCAGAAACTTTGGCTGCGAAACAATCGGCGCTTGGACGCGGCCGCGCGGTCCAGATCCAGAAGTGTCCTCGGATTTGGTCCGGCGCCTTCCAATATCGCATTCGTGCAATGGGCTCCAGAAAATGGCCGCGCGGGATCGGCATCAGGAAATTCCGCGAGCGCGGCGGCAAGTTCCGCTTCGTTCGCGTCAAATCCGGCCCAGGAATACCGGTAAAAATGATAGACGACTGTCCCGGAATGCAGGAGTTGCCGGACGCGCGCGATATCTTTCCCCGCGACGGTGAGGATCATGTCGAGGAGTTCCTGCAGACGAAACGTTTGCCGGACGAGAGGCCGCACGGTGACGTATCCGGCTTCTTCCTCCGTGTAGCGAACGGGAATCGTGTCAGGCAATGGCACGGTGCGAGGATACGCGGCGAGAGGCTGAAAAGTCGATATGAGATCGGCGAGGTCTGCTCAAAAACCGGCTTGGCCGCAGTTTAGAAATTCACTCTCAACCCTTGCCTCTCGACTCCCGACTTGCACTTACGCCATCTTGGACAGGCGCTCTTTCACCCGATCGGAAAGCATCTTGCCGTCCACTGTTTTGCCTTCGAGGCG
>PMOP01000286.1 GCA_003161495.1 Acidobacteriota bacterium
GGGAGGGAATTCGGGTTAAAGCATGGTGCGCCATATCAAACATATGTTTAAAACATCTGTTTGATTTTGTCAAGCGCAAACAACGAGGCCGGAAAGTCCCTGGCAGCCCCGCAGGTCTCTCTGAAGAACTTGAACTTGGCTATAATACGCAGGCGACCCGCTCGCATCTAATCGAATGAAGGGCAATTCGAGTGGCGCAGGCCTCAGCCTGCGGGTTTTCTGCATTTCAGCCCGCCATTATCGTGCAGAGAAAGGAGGCTAGCCGGAGTGTCCAAGGTCAAGCATTCCGAAAATATTGCTAAAGAATCCGCCGCTCAGGCTCTTGAACTTTTTCATCCTGCGGTTCGCGACTGGTTTGCAGCAGTATTTGCCGCGCCGACGCGCCCTCAACTCAGCGGCTGGCCGGCCATTGCGCGCGGCGAGTCCACGCTCATTCTCGCTCCTACGGGAACCGGAAAGACACTCGCGGCGTTCCTGTGGTGCATCCAGCGCATCATGTTCACAGAGGCGCCGGCCGAAGCGCAGCGATGCCGCGTGTTGTACATTTCCCCGATTAAAGCGTTGGCCGTGGACGTGGAGCGAAATCTGCGCGCGCCTATGGTGGGCATTGCGCAATTGGCGCAACGGCTGGGCGCGAAATTTCATTCGCCGAAAATTTCCGTGCGCACCGGAGACACGCCTGCCGCCGAACGAAGCCGCTTTCAGCGCCATCCGGGCGACATTTTAATCACCACGCCGGAATCTTTGTATCTTCTGCTCACCTCCAACGCTCGCGACGCTCTGCGTTCCATCGAAGTTGTGGTCGTGGACGAAATTCATGCACTCGTTCCGACAAAACGTGGTTCGCACCTGGCTCTGTCACTCGAACGGCTCGAGCATCTTGCCGGCCGCCGTCTGCAACGCATCGGGCTTTCCGCAACGCAGCGCCCGCTTGAAGAGGTGGCTCATTTTTTGGGCGGCGTCGATGTTTCACGTGGAACTTCTTCACGCGATCTTGAACCCGGAACAGAAAATGTCGATAAGTTATCGGGTGCGCCGGCAAATGGTTCCGGGACCGGCAGTGCGGAGCTGAACGCCGATGAAGCGCTTGCTGAATTTGAATCGGCGGCCTCGTCTTTGATTTACCGCCCAGTAACTATTGTCGACGCGAGCGAACCAAAGCGCCTGGACCTTCGCATCGAGGTGCCTGTGGAAGACATGGCCCGGCTTGGCGAGATGGAGGATTTGCCAAGCGGGCCGGCATCGCAGGGCCCGGTTCGACGCTCGATCTGGAGCGCCATCCATCCCAAACTTTTAGAGCAAATTCGAGCGCACCGTTCGTCCTTGATCTTCGTCAATAGCCGGCGTCTGGCGGAGCGCATTTCCGGCGCCATAAACGAACTCGCGGGCGAAACACTGGTTCGCGCGCATCACGGCAGCGTGGCGGTTGCCCAGCGCAAAGAGATTGAGGACCGATTAAAGCTGGGCACGCTGCGCGGGATCGTCGCCACTTCTTCGCTGGAATTAGGAATCGATATGGGCGCCGTCGATCTCGTCATTCAAATTGAATCTCCGCCATCCGTCGCCAGCGGAATGCAGCGCGTGGGGCGCGCGAATCACACTGTGGACGGGACCAGCGCCGCGATTATTTTTCCAAAATATCGCGGGGATTTAATCGCATGCGCCGCGATGACGCGCGCGATGTATCTCGGCCACGTCGAAAGCGTTCACTATCCGCGAAATCCGCTGGACGTTCTCGCGCAGCAAATGGTCGCCGCCGTTTCGCTCGAAGAGTGGACAGTCGACGATCTTTTTGCCTTGGCCCGTTCCTCCGCGCCCTTCGCCGCATTGCCGCGATCGATTTTTGAGGGCCTGCTGGACATGTTGTCCGGCCGTTATCCTTCCGATGAATTCGCCGAACTGCGCCCGCGCATTATCTGGGATCGCGTGGCGAACAAAGTAATGGGCCGCCACGGCTCTCAACGCATGGCGATTATCAATGGGGGCACCATTCCGGATCGCGGCTTGTACGGAGTATTTCTGGCGGGAGGGGCAAAAGGGGCGCGCGTCGGCGAGCTGGACGAGGAAATGGTTTTCGAGAGCCGCCAGGGGGACACCATCATCCTCGGAGCATCCACCTGGCGCATCGAAGAAATATCTCATAACCAGGTCATCGTTTCGCCGGCGCCCGGAGAACCCGGCAAGATGCCCTTCTGGCGCGGGGATTCCGTGGGACGGCCGGCGGAATTCGGCAAAAGAATAGGCGAAATGATCCGCGAATTATCGCGCCTGCCGCGCAGCGTCGCTTTCTCAAAACTTGTTCACGAACACAGCCTGGACGCCAATGCGGCGGAAAATCTGCTGAACTATTTGGGCGAACAGATGGCCGCCACAACGCGAATACCCAGCGATGAAGATATTATCGTCGAGGTATGTCNNGTGCTACGCCAGTTGGGAAGCACTTCGCTATTCGCCGCGAAATTTCGCGAAGCTGCCGGACGCGCCCTGCTGTTGCCGAAACGCCGCCCGGGATTGCGCGCGCCACTTTGGCAGCAGCGAAAAAGGGCCGCCGACTTGCTCGCGGTGGCTTCGCAATTCTCTTCTTTTCCGATACTGCTGGAGACCTATCGTGAATGCATTCGCGATGTTTTCGATTTGCCCGCCGCCGCGAATATTCTGTCTTCCATTCAACGCGGAGCGATAAAAGTCACGAATATTGAATCCACCCGGCCGTCTCCCTTCGCGGCGTCTCTCCTTTTTTCCTACGTGGCAAATTATATTTACGAGGGGGATGCGCCGCTGGCGGAACGCCGTGCGCAGGCGCTGTCCATCGATCAGTCTCAACTCGAGGAACTGCTTGGCGATAGTGACTTGCGAGAGCTTCTCGATGCGAATGCGCTTGATGAAGTGGAAGCGCGACTGCAGTCGCTGGAACCTGAGTACCACGCGCGGCATGGCGATGGCGTCAACGATTTGCTTCTCAAGCTGGGCGATCTTTCCGCAACGGAAATCGCGGCACGTTGCGAAACGCCGGAAATCGCGGCCACAGTCACCGAACTCGTAAATTCTCGCCGAGCGATCGGCGTGCGCATTGCCGGGGAATCCCGCTACATTCCGGTCGAATACGCTTCCCGCTATCGCGATGCGCTGGGCACGCCGCTGCCGCCGGGACTTCCCGAAGTGTTTCTCGCCAAATCTGAAGAGCCGCTTCGCGAAATTCTGAGGCGCTATGCGCGAACGCACGGACCGTTCACCACTGAAGATGTCGCTCTTCGTTACGGACTGACGAATGAAACAGTACAGACTGCTCTGCGGACCCTGCACGGCTCAAGCAAATTGCTGGAGGGCGAGTTC
>PMOP01000329.1 GCA_003161495.1 Acidobacteriota bacterium
CGTTCGCGCCACGACGCTCGCGCGGCTCAGCCTCGAGCAGCTGGCCGCGGGATCCGACGCTGTGGCGCGAGTGCACGCCGTTCGCGCCGAATCGCGCTGGGATAGCGGATCGATCTGGACGATCACGACGTTCGATGTTGTGGAAACTTTTAAGGGCAGTTTGCCAGAGCAAATTGCGGTCCGCCTGCCGGGCGGCCNNCTCCTGGAAACGAGGCTGTCGTATTTCTGCAGCCGTCGCCCGCGGGCGGATTCACCATCGCGGGATGGGTCCAGGGAAATTTCCGAATTTCGCGCGATGCGCGAAGCGGCGGCGAAATCGTGACGCAGGATTCCAGCGCCTTCGCGGTTTTCGACGCGGCGACGCGGACGTTTCGCGCCCAAGGGATACGGCGGATGCCCATCGAAGAATTTCGCGCGCGCCTTACCGCCGCTATCTCGCGCGATTCCAATCAGGAGAAAAACAGATGAACGTAAATCGCCGCCGTCCGTTCCGCAACCCGATATCCGTGGCCGTGGCTTGGCTGTTCCTTTTGCAAATCACCGCCGCGTACACCGGCGCCTACGATCTGGGGACTACAGTGGCGGACATGAGGCACGCGGCATCGGCGTCGGGCGGAACTTCCTGCCCCCAGCTCACGCGCTCCAATATTTCGACGCCCGGCTCGATTAACCGCCAGTGGAGCACGTCGCTCGGGACAACCCCCGTCACGATTCTCACGGCGGATCAGACTCCGGCGGGACGACTGAATGAAATCGCGGCCGTCATTCAAACGTCGCTCTCGGTGTGGACGAATGTTTCCGGCACTTTACTCGTACCGTCCACACTCGGCACGCTGCAGCAGACATCGACGGCGGCGGCGTGCTCGTCCTCTGACGGCCTCAACAGCATTTGCTTCAATCAGAATGACGCCGGGTTCGCCCTCGGCGTCCTCGCGTTCACGCGCGTCGTTTCTGCGGATTCAGTGGGCGAACAGCTTTCTTCCACCAGCGCACCCTCCACATTCATCGGCGAGATACTCGATGCGGATGTCCTGTTGCTGCCTGGCAACTCCAACACCACCTTCGCAACTCCGGCGGCGCTGCCATCGAATCCGAACGCCTACGATCTCGAATCGATTGTGACGCACGAACTCGGACACTCCTTCGGCTTCAACCATTCAGGGGAATGGAGCGCCATGATGTTTCCTTTCGCTCCGCCGCCCGGCCAGTTCACGGCCGCAAGGCCAACGACGCAATCTCCCGATGCGCCACTTTCCGACGACGACCGCACCGGGCTGCGCATTCTTTACCCGGACCCAACCGACTCCGCGCACATCGGAGCGATCAGCGGACGCGTCCTTCCCGCGAATCCCCTCGCTTTGCCTGCTGCGCCCGCCGGCGTGACCGGAATTTTTCCCGCGCAGGTCGTCGCCGTCGACAACGCCACGGGCACGGTAACCGCCGCCGTGATGGCCGGCTGGAGTTGCGGCGATCCCGGCCCCGCACAATTCGACGGAACATTTTCCCTGCAGCGACTGATGGTTGGGACTTCGCAGAGTTACGAGATTTATGCCGAACCGCTGGACGGTCCGGTGGTCCTCGGAAACGTTATTTACAATTTGACGTCGCTCTGCCGGAACTCGACGACCGATCCGGGCTGGCCCGCGCAGTACGCGTGCACGGCGCCGCCGTCCGCGGCTCCTTTTTCCGCGCGGATTCAACCGGGGCCCTGATTTCTTTTTGTTTATTTTTTATGGGCGAAGAAGGTACGGTCCTCTCCACTGTCCTATCGACATTCGCGGGGCCGCACCACCAGAAAAATACCGTCATGCGCCATAGCTATTCGATCGCGCGCTTTAACTGTTCGGAGTGGCCCACAGCGTCCGCTGCACGGACGGCACAATTGAAATTACGGAATCCGTCGCGGTGCCTGTAACCGTAGTGGAGGGAAACCACGGAGGCGAGAAGTTGCCCTGTGAAAATCGGCGGTCGAAAAAAACGTTTCGCGTGGTGGAATTGATGTTCTGGATGGTGTTCTGAATACGGCCGCCGACAATGTTCAGCGTATTGATCGCGTTGCCGGTGTTGACAATTCCACCGCTGCCGTTATTCGAGATGGTCGCGATGGAAGCGTCAATCTCAAGATTCTGTCCCGAGGTCGGCACATTCAAGTTGACGTTCCCACCCGCGGTGAAAATTCCGAGAACTTGCCCGTTGTTGTTGCCGGGGATCAGCGTGTCCGCGGGAGTATTGGGAATCTGGTTCTGCGTCGTCGTAACTGGTTCGGTCTTGTAAACGATGTTTCCGGTGACCGTAATGTTGCTGGCCGCCGTCACCGTGGTGCCATAGCCATCCTGAACCGCCGCGCCGGAAGACGGGCCGGAAAGCGAAGTGATGTTGCCGTCCACATAGAGCATGGTTCCGGGCACCGCCGATCCCGAGGCGTGGTTTGCCGGCACGCCGCTGACGACCGTGGTTTTGGCGCCCGATCTCACGGTTGTAGTATTGGCGGTAATGTCGACCGTGACGGTTGTCGTCGTGGAACCTTGCGTGATGGTGTAAACCTGCACCGGGTCGGAGCCGGCCGTGGATGCGGTCAGGATGACGCCGGCATTTCCCTCGACGAGTATGCCGCCGCCCGTCATGGTATTTGTCGTCGTCCCTCCAGAGGTCGTCTCGTTATAGGCGATGTACACACCGCTGCTCGCGCCGGTCGCGGGATAAGCCGTCCCGTTCACGTCGCGCAATGCGGCGTTCAACGTGGCGTTGCTGGGATTGCCGCTTGTTCCCACGCCGTCCACGACTGCGTCCTTTTGATTGTAGCTATCTGTGGGAAGCGGAACCTTGTTGCCCCCAAGCGTATAGCCGGACTGGAAGGTCGGAGCGATAGTCTGGTTGCCCTGCTTGTCGGTTGAAGAATTTGAAGAATCACACTGATTACTGAACTGGTAACCAAATGTAGACGACGCGCTCCCCACCTTGTCGGTGAATATATAGGAACCGCTGGTGCCGAAGGTCCACGCGCCATTGGTAAAAACGGGGCC
>PMOP01000504.1 GCA_003161495.1 Acidobacteriota bacterium
ACTTCGCGTTCGGCCGGCGCGCTGATCTGGAAGAATTCGCGCTCCTTGAAATTACCCATACCGGCGACGATGTTGGAAGGGAACTGCTCGATCATCGTATTGAAATCGCGCACCACGGCGTTGTAGTAGCGCCGCGCATTCTGCAGAGAGTCTTCAATCTGATTGAGTGTGTTCTGCAACTGCGTGAAGCTCTCCACCGCGCGGAGCTGAGGATACGCCTCGGCCAGCGCAAAGACTTGCCGCAGCGCCCCGGTCAGCAGCCCTTCGGCTTCTCCCTTGGCCGCCGGGCCCTGCGCCGACATGGCCTGATTCCTCGCCGCCACGACGCCTTCGAGCGTGCCTTTTTCGTGCGCGGCATAGCCCTTCACCGTCTCCACTATGTTGGGGATCAGGTCGTAGCGCCGCTTGAGTTGCACGTCAATGTCCGACCAGGCGTTATCGCAGGTCACCTTCAGCCGCACCAGGCCGTTGTAGGCGTACATGAGGTACATCACCACAGCCACGACAAAGACAATGAGGCCGATTAGCATGGGAAAGTCCTTTCTGAATCGAGGGAATGGCCAGATCCGGCACCTAAGGCCACTATAGGAGAGCCTCTGGGGACAGTAAAGCGTTGCGTATCCGCAATGTGCAGTAAGCGTTCTTACCTCTGACAGGACAGAAACCAAGGGGAGGGATAGAAGGCCAGCGGCATAACGCTCATGTTATCAATGACTTGCTTTATTTTGCCGTTGCCGGGTAGAAGTCTCCGCGGGAATTAGATCGCCAATCGAGCCCTTTGGCGACGGCGGCACACGCTCCGCTTTGCAAGACGATTCCGCCGGCCGCGAATCATGGCCGTTACCCCTATCAATCGCTGGTATATCAATGCCAAATGAGTTACTCTTGCGCCCGTCGGAAACTGTCACTGTTGATGACACATGCATTTTAAAAACTTCAGCGCCGCGGTGTTTGGCATCGACGCCTACCTCATGGAAGTGGAGGTGGACGTCGGCTCGGGAAAGCCCGGCGATTTCAACATCGTTGGATTGCCCGACATTGCCGTGAAGGAGAGCCGCGAGCGCATCAAGGCGGCGCTGAAAAATTGCGGCCACGATTTTCCGTTTCAGAGCGTCACGGTCAACCTCGCGCCCGCCGACATTCGCAAGGAAGGATCGGCGTTCGATCTTCCAATGGCGCTTTCCATTCTGGGTTGCGAGGGCGCGTTCTTCGGCAAACGGCTCGATCAATATATTTTTCTTGGAGAGCTTTCGCTCGACGGTCAAGTGCGTTCGGTGCGCGGGTCTCTCTCGGCCGCGCTCGCGGCGCGCGAACACAAAATAAAAGCGGTAGTCGTGCCCGAAGCCAATGCGCGCGAGGCCGCGGTCGTCGAGGGAATCGACGTGTTCGCTGTCCGCAATCTGCCGCAAGCCATCGACCTCGTCAACGTGCCGGAATCCTTTACGCCGGTGCGCGTCGACGCGAACACCATGCTGGCCGACGCCGCGCAGTATGCCGTCGACATGCGCGACGTCCGCGGCCAGGGAGCCGCCAAGCGCGCGCTCGAAGTCGCCTGCGCCGGTGGACACAACATTATTTTTATCGGGCCGCCGGGCGCGGGAAAAACAATGCTGGCCAAGCGCATCCCCACGATCCTCCCGCCCATGTCGCTCGAAGAAGCTATCGAAACGACGCGCATCCACAGCGTCGCGGGATTGCTCGACGACGCGCGCGGACTTGTCGGCACGCGTCCGTTCCGCGCGCCGCATCACACGATCAGTGACGCCGGCCTGATTGGCGGCGGCGCGATCCCGCGGCCGGGCGAAGTTTCTCTGGGCCATCACGGCGTTCTTTTTCTCGATGAATTGCCGGAGTTCGAGCGCAACGTCCTCGAAGTAATGCGCCAGCCGCTCGATTTCGACTGACTTCGTTACCACCTCCCGCAAGTAAGTTTAACATCAGCGACTTAACGGCGTACCGCTCAACTCGAATCTCCGGGCAGAGCGCCGCGAGCAGAGCGCGCTTGTCGTCACGGGCCAAAAACTCCCATTCAGCGAACGGTTCGAGAATTTCCTCGAAGTCTGCATCTGTTATCGCTTCCGGCACTACTGGAATGGAATCGACGAGGATCTGGCGGAAGGCACGGAGTTCGCTGTCGATGTTCAGAATCCGGCTGTCACGTTCCGCCTTGTCAACTGCTCCATCGAAAAATGCTTCGAGTATTCGCTGCCTCTTGGCTTCGAGGCTCTCCAGTTTTCTGTCGATAACGATTCTCTCGGTGGCCCCCGTGCTGACGGAACTTTGAATCCCCGCGTTGAACTCATCGACCACGCTTCGGAGAAACTCCGGCTCGCGCAGCTTCTCGCCAAGCAGGAAATCTATCTTTGGTTCCAGCTTCTTTCGCAGCATGTAGGGATTGGAGCAGGGAGTCAGTCCGCGGGTAGCACGAAGCCTCGCTTCGCGTGTGTTCCGCGACTTGCAGACGTAAAACTCATTTTTCGAAGTGTGCGTGTAAAGCAAGCTCGAGCAATCGCCGCACGCCAGGAATCCATTGTAGGTGTAGCGATTCGGCGCATCGGCATAAGAGCGCCAATGTTTTTCTTTCTTGAGTCTGATTGTCTGCTGGACGCGGTTGAAGTCCGCCTCGCTCACGATCGCGTCAAGTACGCGAACGCGAATGACTTCATCCGGCGCACGTTCAATCTTCCGGCGATAGCCTTGCCGTCCGTTAGGTCTGCTAACGTAGCCGACGCTTGAAGGATCGCGCTTTTCTCGATAGACACGCCAGCCGGTATAGATCGGGTTTTCGAGAATGAAGCGCACGTTGGTTCTCGGGATGTGCAGCTTTTGAGAGAGAACCGTGTAACTGGTTTCTCCGGAAAGGAAAAGGCGAAATGCGGTCCGCACTTTCTCCCCATCTGCTGTGTACGACCATCCCGCTTTTGGAGAATAAGCGACGCCATACGGCAGGTTGGATTCGCCGCCTGGATGCTTGCCTGCGCGCCGCATTGACTCCTTAGCGTCATTCATACGCTCGATGATTTCTCGTCGTTCCATGCCTGCCATCGCCGCGCGGATAGTTCCGATCAGCCGCCCACTCTTGGATGCCAAATCAATCGGTCCGTCCGGAAGGTAAAGCACGGTTTGCGTGTCAATGAATTGCTGAAGCAACGCGTAGTCGGTGAATTTCTCGGGCCGCATAAGGCGGGAAAATTCCTTCGTCACGACGCCATGAATTTCCGGCGACTCCATCATCCGCAAGAGTTCCTGCATCTGCGGAGAACTGAGCACTGCTGCGCCTGACACATCGACGATCTCGATGCTCTTCACGATTTTGAGGCTAAAGGTCAGCACCGTGCGGCGATTGGCTTCACGCTGGGCAGGGATGCCCGCGCGGTCTTCGCCCGCCTGCTGCTCAGTTGATACGCGGATTAGTTCGATGACATTCTTCATTGCTCAATCCTGTGAGCTTGCGTGCAAGAGCGAACACCTGATCTTTGTCGTTTGCCCGGATTGCCGAGCGCATCAGAGTGAGAATGTTTCTCCGCTTCCGCGCGATTTCGAGCACCTTCTCAATCACTTGAGCGCCCATATTACCTCATCGCCCTGTTGAAAAATGTAGTCGCTTTTTCGGTTCGCATTTACTCTTGCCCTGCTTCGAACAATGGCCCTAGGCTGGGCGTCGGCTCGCCCGCGCGCTGCTCGATTCGCCAGTTGACCCATTGCGGAAGCTGGCGAAGCTCCTCGGGAATGTTCAGAAATCGGTTATCGGCGCTTATGTTGCACCCCCTGGCGGGCAACTTGAGCCGATGCTTCGCGTCCGAGGATGGCTATTGCCAGTGCTTGTGAACCTCTATCGGCCATCGCATTGTCCCAGAACCCGCGCCAGTTGCTTTGTCCCATCAAAGGACATTGGTTGTCGCAGATATTTTTCTAAGACTCGCGCGACGCTCATGATGTCTTCAGGGGACAGCTCGGTTTCGTGGTTCTCCCAGGATGAAAGTCGTGCCTGAGAAATCCCTGTAAGTTTTGCGAGGCGCGTCTGGGTGAGGCCGCTTCGCTTCCGAATTTGTGCCCGTTCGATTGATTTCATGTTCTCTCCCAGCGATGTTGAAATCTCCTTAATAATAATATTTGCAGGGAACGTTCGTGTATATTAGAATCAAACTAGGGCTATGAGCATAAGGCGTATGTTACGACAACGAGAATACCTCGGCGAGTTCGAGGCGGGCCGGCTGATTTTATGGCTTGCAGAAAACGAGTATGGGGCAAGAAAACGGATAATTAAGCCTTCGGACAATCGGACTTTAGAGTTCAAGCGGGTTCATAGAGTATTGGAGCTCGCCCAGCAAGCTCTGGCGTTGGGTCGGGGTTACCGTTCAACAGAAGCATCCATGAAGAGTGAACGGGTTCGCCTGTTACAACAGATTGATCTTCGCCTGCGTCGTTACAATTTTCGACTCCGAGTGGGCGATTCACTCGGACCGGATTGGACTGAGCGTAGCCTGAGGCCGATTGACCCTTCCGAGGCACAAGCCGTTGTCTACTTGTTGAATCTCGCTGAACTCGGTTTGATAGATCGAATTCGACAATGCGGCTGGTGCACAACTTGGTTCTACGCAAGATTCAAGCATCAGCGATTTTGTAAAACAGAGTGCCAGCAGAGCGCATATGCTAAGACTTCAGACTGGCGAGAACATCGACGAGATTACATGCGCAAATACAGAAGGGAGCAGTTGCAACTAAGGAGAAGAAGTTGAAAAACGGAGCGCGCCGGTGCTTGAACACCGAACGCGCCCCTGACCGAATGACACACAGGAGGTGTCAAATGGCTTTAAATAGTCTACAGCGCGTCGCAATCTACGGAAGAGTTTCCACTACCAATCACGGGCAAGACGTCACACTCCAAACTCGCGAGATTGAGCAATTCACGCAGGCGCGCGGCTGGCATCTGGTGGATTCTTACCTCGACATTGGAATTTCAGGCACCAAAGATAAGCGCCCAGAGTTAGATCGGCTCATGGCGGACGCTCACAAACGGCGGTTTGATGTGATTGTCGTTTGGCGCTTCGATCGCTTTGCTAGGTCCGTCTCGCATCTCCTGCGCGCGCTGGAGACGTTCAACGCGCTCGGCATAGCATTTGTGAGTCTATCTGAGCAAATGGACACCACGACGCCCACCGGCAAAATGATCTTCACTGTTCTTGGAGCTGTGGCCGAGTTGGAACGCAGCTTGATCGTTGAACGTGTTCGTGCCGGGCTGCGGAACGCACGCGCCAAGGGAAAGACGCTGGGCAGGCCGCGCAAGATCGTGGATGCCGGCAGACTCGCTTCACTTCGCGCAAAGGGGCTTTCCTTGCGTGCGATTGCATCCGAGTTAGGGATTGGGCTTGCCACGCTGCATCGCACGCCTGTACCCCGTTCCAAAACTCGGTAAACGGTTTTTGGAACGCGATAGAGGGGTCCCCCGGGGCTTCGGGGTACATTCCGATAACGCCCCGTTTATCCGGATGTGGTGCTAATGAATACGTCTGGTTGCTTGAGGGAATCGTGCTTCTGGTGTAGTGAAAGATATCTGCTATGCTACTGTAAAATAGATATTTAACGTCGTATCATCAAGTGTACAGAAACATCCACAGAATGCTGCTTGACTCCGCGAGATGCGTGTTATTATATAAGTGAACGATGGCTCAGCCCCATGGAGCGACGATTATGGTTGGGTTGGCCGGTGCACTGGGAGGTCTCAATACCGACACTCGAACACCATTGTGGGGGCCTAGCTCGAATTTTTCTGTACGAGCGGCGGGTGAACGGCAGGTGTCCTGCTCGCGACTTCCTGGAGGAAATCGAGTCTCGCATGGTGAAACGATTCGACGGCCAGTTTCATGCTCTAACTATTTTGGGCGCAGATTATTGTAATTATGAGAGGTTTAAGAATCTTGCCGGCGAGGGAAAACCGTTATGGGAGTTCAAAGAGCACGCCCACCGATGGTATTGTCTTCGGCAAGTAGCTCAGGGCTGCAAGGTTGTTACGATTATTCTATTTAATGGCTGGGTTAAGGAAAAAAGGGGAAAGACCGATAAGGAAAATAGGGAAATCGAAAAAGCAAAAGCGTTGTACCAAGAATTTCTGGTTGAATCACCTGGAGGGAGACCTAGATAACGTGGAGGAAAATATGACTCATTGGGTCAGGCAGCCGACCGCCCCAATTGATGTGGAAGTCCTGGAGGAATCTGCTTTGGCAATGGCTCAGTCTACGATTCAAAACGCCATTAACGAAGCTGGGATCACCAGGGCTGACTTGGCTCGCAAAATGGAATGTCCGCGCTCTTTCGTTTCGCGGATGCTCAGCGGGAACCACAATCTAACGGTGAAGACCATGTCGAAGTCTTTGGCCGCGTGCGGATTCGAGGTTCGTTTTCAACGCGTCCCAATAATGTGGAACTGGGGAACGCAAGTCCCCAATCATTCCGAGGAGACCCTGCCCGCACTCGCGGGCAGTACCATGTCCATCGGGGAACCGATGGGTGTGGTAGTGCCCGCGAGCGCGTTACATTTGGGAGGTTAGATAAGCTGGTGGAAAAATTCATCGACTTTGCGGCCGCTGGGCGAATTGCAACCCGGGTCGAATTGAAGGACATCCGTATTACGGATGTGTTGGCGAAGTGTGACCCGCGGGTCCAGGGACCTCTTGAACCACTACTCGATTCCGAGTGCACGATTGTGGGCCAGGAGCAGAACCTGCTGTACATTGCGTGCAAGTATCAATTCACTGCACGCTCTTCGGAAACCAGAATTGCGGAGGCCGCAGTTAATTATCTACTCGCATATGAAGTTCAGGGAACCGAAGCTCTTGGCAATGAAGACTTGGCTGAATTTGCAAATTCTAATAGCACGCTTCATTCTTGGCCATTTTTACGCGAGTTCCTATACGGGCTGACCACGAAAATGGGATACCCTCCGTACATGCTTCCTGTGGTGCATTTCAAAGAGAAGCCAAAAGAGACGAAGGATGCGAACCAAAAGACGGTCGCAACACCGGCGTCGACCGTTTCCGAACCGGTAGAGTAGTTCATATCGCGCGTAGGTACTCCCAGATTTGGAATGGGACCATCCGGAGTGCAGGGCTTTCCCTGAAGAAAACCAAACTGAGACACAACTGGCAGACAAAACGACTTGAAATTTCCTGCGCCCGCCCTCGAAGATCTTCGTTTGCGCCGACCCGTTGAGCTCGCTCCTCTTATCGGAATGTATGGTCCGC
>PMOP01000425.1:0-6519 GCA_003161495.1 Acidobacteriota bacterium
GAACAATGCCGGCACGGCCATTCCGAAAAAGTTCGAGGAGGCTACGCTGGAAGAACTGGATCGCGTGATCGACATCAACCTTCGCGGCGTATTTGTCGCGACGCAGGCGGCGCTAAAGCACATGAAGAGCGGCGGTCGCATTATCATGATCGGTTCGTGCATCGGTGAGCGAAACATGACGCCCGGGCTTGTCCCCTACTCGGCCACGAAGGGAGCCGTAAAGATGTTTGCTCAGGGGTTGTCCAGAGAGGTTGGGAGCCGGGGCATCACCGTGAACAACGTGCAGCCGGGTCCAATCGAAACGGATTTGAATCCCGTCGCCGGCGATTCGGCTGTGATCCAGCAGGCAGCCACAGCGCTCAACCGCTATGGGCATGTGGATGAGGTCGCCGCGCTCGTGGCCTTCGTCGCCGGGCCGGAGTCCTCGTACATTACAGGGGCCAATTTAACCGTGGATGGCGGAACGAATGCCTGAGCGAACGCACGCAGGCTCACCCGTCTCCCTTGCGTCATAAAACACCTCCTTTAGTGAAAAGATTTATATCAGAAGGTGTTGTTGCTTCGACCGGTAGGGCAGGCACCGTTAATCAGGACTTACCAATTCAGGTGGATGTCTTCGCTAATTACGGTGGTTTACCTCTTTGGATCTTCTGTGACGGTGACTTCAACGCGAGCTCCTTTTTTGAGCTTCACATCATCGCCATGTTCGTCTGTTAACGTATTTTCAAAACGGAGATCGCGATGGCGTCGGTCGGCCCCATCCACAGCGACCTGCGCTTTTTCCGGCTTGCTCAGATTTGGAGGAGGAATAATTTTCTTGACGGTTCCAGGCATGGTGGTACTCGCGCGTTCTGGAATTCGCGCAGCATCCATTTTCAGTTCCGCTATTCTTGCGGACCTGGCCATTCGTGGTTTCGCCATTTCCCTATGGACGCTGGCAAGTGGCGCATTGCCGACCTTTTTCCTGGTTTTCTTATGCACGATACGCCCACCTTTAGACCGAGCTTTAGACCGATCTTTAGACAAAGACTATTGCGAAAGTTCTTCCGCGGTTTCTCACACTCGCTTTACGATATAAATAATCAAGCAGATAATTACCAAGGTTCCGATTATTCCGTATCCGAACATCGTAGTCTCCTAAGTTTTGACCAGCGGCTTTCAAGGGAATGCGGCGGCAAGGGCAGCTTCCAGGCGGTCAAACTGCAAAGGCCCGCCCGGACTACCGTGTGCAGTCACCCCGCGATGGGCATGGCCGCCACCTTCCATTAAATCCAATACCATCATGACGAGATTCAAAATGAATGTCTGTTCTGTTGTGAACATCCAAGAATCGCGTCGCTCTCTACAGTCAAGCCGAGGGAGAAAACAATGAATCTTCGAAGAGTTTTGTGGCCGGTAGCATTCATTTCAATGGGAGCGTTCGCGGTGCCGGCAGGGAGTGGGGCATCTGTTTTGAGTGCTGTGGGTATCCAAGACTCTCAGCGACCTGGTAATGCGACACCCAACGATCCTAACAATCCCAATAATCCGCCGAACAATCCCAACGGGCCGAACCCTCCCGGAAGAAATAATCCCGACAAGCCCGACGCTCCGAAGAAGCCCAGCAATCCCAACGATCACAAAGCGCCGCCAAATAGTCCCCCGAGCGGTCCAGACAATCCGAATCCTCCAAGCGGGCCGAACAACCCAAATCCGCCGAGCGGGCCGAACAATCCGAATCCTCCAAGCGGACCAAACAACCCCAACCCACCGAGCGGCCCGCCACCCACCGCGCCAACAGGGCCGGGCGGCTCTGGCGGAACGGGTGGCGGAATGCGGTAGGATCCGCGTTTGGCGCACAGCAACCGGTCTCACAAAACGCAGGCGTTGCATGATGGTTTTTAAGACAACACGAATCTCGTTCATCGCAGATTTGACAAAGGATCGCATAAAATTAGCGTGATGGTAAACATTGCGGCTTGATCCAGGACGTTGAACTCGATGATCCAAAAAAACAAGCCCTTGCAGCCAACGAAGCAGCGTTCCGTTCGGCGCTGTGCACTCGTCGCTTCCGCGCAGGTGATCGAGCCGCTTTCCGGGACACGACTCTCGGGGCGCACTTCGGAGATAGGTCTTGGGGGTTGCTATGTGGACGTGTTAAATCCGCTGCCCAACGGGACACTCGTCGAATTGCGGATTCTCAGGGATCAGGGCGTCTTCGAGGCCAAGGCCAAAGTAGTCTATATTGACCCGGGATTCGGGATGGGCGTGGCCTTTACAGAGATGACGGCCGACAAGCGGGCTGTACTGGAAGCGTGGCTCGTCGAGATCGTCAGCCAATTCAAGTCGGTTTCGTAGAATCTGCCACGCTCGATCAAAACTCTTCTGAAATTTTTCGATCCGCTTTCATTTGTTCCTGCAGAAAGACCAATTCGCCGCTTCTCGCAAAATAAAAAATGCGCGATGGGGCCGGTGTAGCGGCGGGCCCATCGCGCATTCCATAACGCGGAGTTACTTTTTCTTCGTAGACTTCGGCGGCGCCTCTCCGATCTTGGTGGTGATGCCGACGCCCATGGCCTGCAGCGAAGCCAGGCCATCCTTGGCTTGCGCGCCGATCGGCCCATTCGGATCCAGATCGATGGCGTGCTGATACGCTTCCACTGTGCCGGGCTGCATAACCGGCGTGATTTTGTCGCCGACGGTTTTGAATTCCATCGTGTTCACGAGAGCGATCCCCAGAAGCAACCAGGCCGTTGCATTCTTTGGATCGAGCGTGGTGGCCTTCTGCAGCGGCTCGATGGATTCCTTCATGCGGTTTGAGTTGTACAGCACGGTTCCGAAATTGCGCCAGGCCAGCGCGGCATCGGTCGGATTCAAGTCCACATATTTCTGATAAGCGACCCGCGCGTCATCCACTTTGCCGAGTTTCGCAAGGTCATTCCCGAGGTTGTTATAATTGGCGGCGGTGTCCGGCTTCAAAGCGATAGCCTTCTGGTACGTATCCGCAGCCTCCTGCCATTTGCTCATGCTCTCATACGCTTCTCCCAACCGGGACAAAACGATGGGGCGATTCGGATCATCCGGCTTCTCCAGGTCCAGAGCAGCGGAGAGTTCCGTGACAGCCGTCCCTCCGGCCTGATTAATCTGGCCCTTAATGGGGTCCTGCTGGTCCTTCGGAGTTTGCGCCAGTTTTGTCTGCGCGGCTTTCATCTGTTCGATGGCCGCGATTCCGGCGTCATAATGGGTCTTCAGGGCCTGAAACTGCACCTCCGCTTCCTGCCGCTTCCGTTCGGCCTCGATGGCCGCGAGCTTGCCCTGTTCCTGCAGTTCCTTCATATTGATGTCGAAAGGAGGAATGCCGCCGCTCGTCAGTTTTATGCCGGTCTGGTAAAGGAGCATATCTTTTCCGTCTTTGTCTTTGCCCTTCACGTCGATGTTGTAGGTTCCAGCGCCCAAGCCGGATGCCGAGTAGTGACCCTTGGCGTCGGTCGTGGCACTGATTTCTTTGCTGGTTTCTATGCTCTTGACCGAAATGGTGACGTCGGGATAGGGTTTCCCGGTCAAGTCATACACAGTTCCTGCCAGCGTCCCACCCTGCGCGTAGGCGGCCGGTGCGAGCCACGCCGCCAGCGGCCCGGCGATCAGCGCGAGCAAGGCTGCCATCCTGATTACTTTCATTCGGTTCATGATCTTCACTGCCTCCTGGCAACGCAGATCCGCGCAGGGAGTCACCCGCGCGGTTCGTTATTATCTCTCAACTCGGACCCGATAGGCGATAGGATCGCCGATTCCTGCTTCGGCAAATGCACTAAGCCGTAATCTGCAACTATCGCAAGCACCGCACGCGGCGTCCTCAAACTGATAGCAGGACCACGTTCNNGTTCCTTCGCGCACTAATTGCTGGAAGACTCGATAGTATTCCGGCCGGCAGTCCGGATAGCCCGAACTGTCCTCCGCAACAGCGCCAATGAAAATGGCTGTAGCCCCGATGACCTCCGCCCAGCTTACCGCAACCGCAAGGAAATGTGCGTTACGAAATAGGACGTATGTGGAGGGAATTTCGTTCCCGCCAACTGGCTTCTCCGCTGGCACTTCCGGCACCGCGATGCGGGCGTCGGTCAGGGCCGAGCCTCCACCCGCCAAAATCCGGGCAACAAGATCGTCCTGGCGCCGCTAGTGGCTCCCGCGCGAGGCTTTTCGATTTTTGCGCCTCTGGACAAAAAACACCGCCGCGGCAACCACAATCGCCGCCACCACAAAGCGAAATGGCTCCAGCACGAACCCCAGATAATGGAACATGAAGAGGTAGCCCAGCGCCACGGCCATGGCCGGCAGAATGACGATGAGGAATGAGCGATTCATGGCAATTTTGTCCTCTTAAATCCAGTAGGTCGCCGAAGTCGTGTCCGTCTCCCACACCGTGACGCGCGCAAGCCGCGCACCCTCGGGCATCGCGGTCATCTGCCGCGAAGTCTCCTCATAAAAAAACTTGGCCAGATTTTCCGCCGAGGGATTGATGGCGTCGAAGGGCGCCTGATCGTTCAGGTATTTGTGGTCCACTCCCTCGACGATGTTGCGTATCACCCGCTTCAATTGCGTGAAATCGAAAAGCAGGCCGATTGAATCCAGGCCAGGCCCTTCCAGAATGATTCGCACCTTATAGTTATGCCCGTGCGGATTCTCGCACTTTCCCTTATAACCGCGCAAGGCGTGCCCCGCCGAAAAATTCTCGTCAACGCTGACTTGAAACATCGATTTGTCCCTTTAAAGAAATTACCGGTTTTCGTGGCGCAGGCGTCCCGCCGGCGTTTTTTGCATTGCCTCCACTCCGGAAAAAACCACCGGCGAGACGCCGGCGCCACCGACACACCCGCGTTAATTCGATTTCCGCATGAACCGTTCGACTTCGGCAATGTCTCGGGTAGTCGCGTACGCGGGAAGCGATTCCATGAAGATTTTACCATACTGCATGCGCTGGATGCGGTTGTCGAGAATGGCCAGCACGCCGCGATCGGTGCGCGAACGGATCAGCCGCCCGAAGCCTTGCTTGAGCGCCAGAACCGCTTCGGGCACCTGATATTCCGCGAAAGGATTGCGCCCATCCTCCTGCAAAGCCTTGACGCGCGCCGCGACGATGGGGTCCGAAGGCACGGCGAACGGCAATTTGTCGACAATCACGCAGGAAAGCTGCTCGCCGCGAACGTCCACGCCCTGCCAGAAACTCGAAGTGGCGAACAGCACCGCGCTTTCCGTGGTCCGGAATTTTTCGAGCAGCGCCGAGCGCGGCGCCGAGCCCTGAATCAGCAGCGGAAAACGCACGCGCGTGCGCACGCGCTCGTACAAATCGTTCATCTGGCTGTAGCTGGTGAAGAGGCAGAACGCGCGCCCGCGCGAAATTTCCAGCAGCCGCACAATTTCCTCCGCTGCGCGCTCCGGAAACGCCGCGTCGCGCACATCCGGCAGCGTCGCGGGAATATAAAACAGCGCCTGCTCGGCAAAATCAAATTCCGAGGGCAGCACGCGCTCGCTGGCCATGTCCACGCCCAGGCGCTGTTTCAGAAAATTGAAGCGCCCTTCGACCGCCAGCGTCGCCGACGTAAGAATAATCGTCTCGAACGGCTCGAAAAGCCGTTCGCGCAGCATGACGCTCACGTCGATCGGCGTGGCCGTGACGAAGACGCCCTTGTTGCGCCGCTCGAACCAGTAGACGTAGTTCCCTTCGCTCGACTCGAACAGAAATTTCAGTTCGCCGCGCAATTCCATCCCGCGCCGCGCGATGTTCAGCAGCTCCTCGGGCTTGGCGGGAAGCGACGCGATTTCCGCTTCCAGGCTTTTGAGCGCATTTACCAGGGCGTCGTAGGCCTCGCGGTTTTGTTCCAGGAAGCCGGCGCGCTGCGCCGTGTCAAACGAAAACCGTCCTTCGCGCGCTGGAAACGCCTCGAAAAAACTGCGGGACCTCTCGCGCATTCGGGCGATCTGTTTTTGCAGCCCCGTGCCGCCCGCCTTCGTGAAGCGCGAGGTAACCTCGGCGTCGCGCGCCAGCTCTTCAAAACGATAATTGGAAATCTGCCGGCCGAAAAAATCGCTCGCCACATCCTCGATCTCGTGCGCCTCGTCGAAAATCACGGCGCCGTATTCGGGAAGCACGCTGCCGAAGTCGTCCTGCTTCAGCGCGAGGTCCGCGAAAAAAAGATGGTGATTCACGATGATCAGGTCGGCCTCGGCGGCCCGCTGGTGCATCGCCGTAAGAAAACACCGGTTGAATTCCTGGCATTTTGAGCCGGTGCACGCGTCCCGGCGCGCATCCAGGCGCTGCCACAAATCCGAATCGTCGGGCAGAAAATTAAGTTCCGCGCGGTCGCCCGTGGCCGTAACTTTTTCCCAGTCGCGTATCTGCGCGAACCAGTCCACTTCGTCGAAACCCTTCAGCACAGGCTGGTCGCCCATCCGGTAAACTTTTTCGCGGCACAGAAAATTTCCGCGCCCCTTCATCACCGCCACTTTCAGTTCCGGCGCGAAATATTTCTGCAGAAATGGAAT
>PMOP01000425.1:6536-7979 GCA_003161495.1 Acidobacteriota bacterium
GCTTCCACCAGTTCCGCCATCTCCAGCTGCGATGGCCGGTGCTCGTAACCCTCCGGCATGTATTTTTCAATCGCACCGCCAGGCCCAAAAATTTCCGCAATCGTCGGCTTCTTCAAATCAGGCGCATCCGGACGGATTTGTTTCGTCCGTTCCGGCTCCGCCGATGCGGCAGCCACAGCTTGCGCGTTTTCTTTGGTGCGTTTAGGCATGGGAAGGCGGGTGCGAGCGATTCTTCTCGAAAATCCGCGAACCAATAAAATAGCACACCCCGGCACTACAGGCCCGTTTGAACGTAGGACAATGAGCGAGTAGAATAGAAGGTGCGATGGCCTTCCGAGTCTTTCTTAGCTATAGCCTGGATCCCGATGAGCAAGCCTTGGCTTGGCGCTTGCAAACTCTGGCAGCGGCACACGGAGTCGAAATGTACGTCCCGCCGCGGCCGTCGACGGTCCCAACCCAAGCGGGTCCAACCGCGGCAATCCGGAATGCTATAGACAGGTCGGACTGCATCTTGGCCATCATCACAACCGAAGCAAATCTGACCGTCCAGAAGGAATTGAAATACGCTTTGGACGCTGGCAAGCTCGTCCTTCCGATCGTGCATAAGGAGGTCGCCGATAGCCCTCTACTTGCTCCATTCCCGCATGTCTTCGTTTTTTCCCCATCGGACAACCCGGGGAAGGTGGAAGGCGAGATACTTAAATTTCTCAAGCAACAACATCAAAGTAAGGAAAACCGACAGGCCATTGGAGCCGTGGTTGCCGTGGGCGTCGGGCTGCTCCTGCTCTCCTCACTTAGTGAAAAATAGTGCGGATCGCTGTCATCGACAGTTCTCCACTCATCAATCTCGCCCACTTGGACCTCGCGATGAAAATGTCCCAATTTTTCGATGAAGTGTGCGTGCCCAATGCGGTTCAGCGGGAAGTAAGGAAAAAGCATAGGTTCGGTGACCGCCTCAATAAATTTTATAAGAGCGGGCTTTTTACCAAATGTGTCGCGGCCGATTGGGTGAATATGCAATTGCTGAAGACCATGTCACTGGGCGAAGGCGAATCCGAGGCTCTCACACAAGCGCAGGAGAAAACGCCGGCGTTTTTTCTTGCAGATGAGAAGCGCGCTCGTGAAATTGCTCGCAGAATGGGCCAGATGCACGCGGGTACCGCTCGGATTCTTGCTCGCCTGAATTTCGAGGGGTTGGCGCCGGATTTGGAATTGTTGGCTCGGAAGCTGGAACGCGATCTCGGCTTTCGAATCTCGAAAAAAGTTATCCAAGAAGCGATCTCTCTGGCTCCGCAACCCATCTGGCCGGCCCTCGCATAATTGATGGTTGATAATCTACGAAGACAGAAAAATAAAATTTAACGCTTCATCTGGATGATGTCTCCCTTCGCTTTGCTATACTCCGGGCGATGGCCAAAGACGCTGCGGCACCGAAGAAACTTT
>PMOP01000384.1 GCA_003161495.1 Acidobacteriota bacterium
GCCGGATTCACGTGGCGCCGGCGCCACGCAGAGCGGACCTGGCTCATTTCTTTGTCAGGTCGGGATTCATTACCACGCCGGTTGCCCGCCAACTTCCATTCTGTTTGATAACCACGCGGAATACGTTGTACTCGCCGTCCATGCTCTTGCCTTTGCTGTCGTGGCCTTTGATAGTGGTGTGATCGGTCAGAATCGCCACGTTCCCAAAAACGTGAACCTGAATGTTTTCGGGATCGAGCGTGAGGAGCGTGGGACGATCGGGGCCTCTCAAGATTCCGAGCCACTCTTTCTTCGTATATGTCTGGCCATCCGCGCGGACGAGAACGTAACTGTCGGCAAAGAATTTTTCCAGGTAATCCAAATCGCCCGTTCTTTCCGAATCGAGCCACTTGTGGTCGAGAGCTTTCCAGTCCACGCCGCCGTCCGGAGCCGCGGCGCTTTTCGTTTGACCGAAAGTTTGCGACGCGAAGACCAGGATTAGCGCCAAAGCTCCCACATGAATCTTGCTCATTTTCAAAGCCTCCTCAACTGCTCGAACTGAGATTTCTACTTCAGATCGTTGCGCACTACTTTTCCGCCCTTCATTACAAACTTTACTAGTTGAAGTTCGGAAATGTCTTTCAGCGGATCGCCAGACACGGCGATCACATCCGCGTATTTTCCTTTCTCCAGCGAACCGATATCGTTCTGCCAGCCCATCACCTCGGCATCGACAATCGTGGCCAGCTGAATCGCTTTGGCCGGCGCCATGCCGTGCTTTACGAGCCACTCGAATTCGGTGTACTGATCTCCGTGAGCGTAAGGATCGCCGTCGACTCCGCTGCCGAACATCATTTTTACTTTCATGGAAAGGCCCATCTGAAATGTTTTCTCGAAGATCGACGGCAGGTCGTATTTTCCGCCCGTCGCTTTGCGGTCGTGCTCGACGATCTCCGGCAGCGAGTAACGATATCCCGTAACGTCCCAATAGATTCCTTTTTGTATCATCATGCTCATTTCGGATTCGTCGAGCGCCTGTCCGTGTTCGACGGTGTCGACACCGGCCATGACGGAATATTTCAGTCCATCGCCTCCGTACGCGTGCGACGCCACGCTGCGATGATGGCGATGCGCCTCATCGACGATGGCCTGCACTTCTTCTAGAGTGAGCATCGGCTCCACAAATAATTCTCCCGTCGGACTGAAGGAATATCCACCCGCCGGAAATATTTTGATCAAGTCGGCGCCGTAACGAATCTGCTCGCGGACCGCTTCGCGCGCCTGCATGACGCCGGTGATGGTTTGCTGTCCCCCGGTAAGATTGATTCCCGGCACACCGATGTAATCCGATCCGGAGCCGCCGATTCCGCGCGTCGCGACTTGCATCCGCGGGCCTTCGATCATGCCCTTGTTGATGGCATTGCGCACGTCAACGTCACCGTAACCTTCACCGTGCGTTCCGACGTCACGCGCGGCCGTGAATCCGGCGCGTAGATCGGTTCGAGCGTTCTTGACGGCGATGATGGTCCAGGCTTCCTTGGACGTGTTGACTCGCCCGCCGGCCGTCAGGCTGTCATACACATGCGTGTGACCGTCGATCAGTCCGGGCAGGACCGTGGCCTGGCTGAGATCGATGACTTGCGCGCCTTCGGGAATTTTAATTCGATCCTCGGGGCCGACATCGGCGATCCGCTCTCCCTGGATCAAGACGACTTGTTTCGTTAGAAGCTGCCCCGTTTTACTATCGAACAACTGCCCTGCGCGGACAGCAACCGTCTGGGAAGTCTGGGAATGAAGCACGGCGGTGAACGCGATCATTGCGAGCAATGCGCCGGCCAGACATTTCGTGCGAAGCATAAAATCCTCCAGGTAAATTTCAGTATGGCTATGCGTGATAATTTATCATGACTCGTGGCACACGCTTCAGGATGTGAATTTTGGCGCTTGCGCAAACTAAAACCCACAGGCTGAAGCCTGCGCCACCGTTCGGTATACAATATGCGCCACGAGGCACGATGAAACTTAATCAAGCAGATTTGGCCCGCCGGTTTCTCGAACTCCACCGCGGCCCGAAGATATTGGTCCTGCCGAACGCCTGGGACGTGGCGAGCGCGCGTGTTTTTGAAGATGCGGGATTTCCGGCGATTGCCACGACGAGCGCCGGTGTGGCGTTTTCTCTCGGCTACTCCGACGGACAGAAAATTCAACGCGGAGAAATGCTTGCCGCCGTCCACCGCATCGCCGAAGCCGTCGACGTGCCGGTCACAGCGGATATGGAGGCGGGATTCGGAAGCACACCCGAAGAAGTAGCGGACACAGCGAGAGAGGTGATCGCCGCGGGTGCCGTGGGATTGAATCTTGAGGACGGTGTCGAAGGAAAACCCGATTCGCTCGCCGACGTGAATCGTCAAAAGGAAATCATCCTCGGCGTGTTGGGGGCCGCAGCGTCCGCGCGTATTCCAATAGTGCTGAATGCGCGCACGGACATTTTTCTGTACGGCATCGGCCCGGCGGAAACGCGGCTGATGCGGGCGATGGATCGTTTGAATGCGTATCGCGCGGGTGGAGCGCAGTCGCTGTTCGCTCCCGGCGTAAAGGATAAGGAAAGCATCCTGCAATTGACGCGCGGAGTTACCGGACCTTTGAACATTCTCGCGACGGTAGGAACGCCGCCGGTTGCGGAACTGCAACAGCTTGGCGTCGCGCGCGTCAGCGTCGGGTCAGGACCGATGCGGGGCGCGCTCGGATTTCTCGGACGCATGGCGCGCCAACTCCATGACGAAGGCCTTTTCACTTTGATGACGGACGGCGCCCTTCCTTACGCGGATGCAAATCAATTGGTCCGGTCCAAACGCGGCCGTTCTTGATCCAGGAAATGATCTTGCTTGACCCGGCGAATCTTTAAGTTATACAAGAAAGCAAGCTCTCAATCGCTCTTCGAGGTGCAATTTTGAGAATCACGTCGTCCGCTGGTTTAGGTTTAGCCTTTTTTTTGCTGACGCTGTCAGCGCCCGCTTTTGCGCACCATGGGTTCTCGGTCGAGTTCGACAAGGATAATCCCCTCACGATCACCGGAACCGTGACCAAGATGGAGTTCATGAATCCCCATATTTATTTTTATCTGGATGTGAAAGGCAAGGACGGCAAAGTGGTGAACTGGGCGTTCGAGGGCGGGCCTCCGAACGTGATTTACAGGCAAGGCTGGCGAAAAGACACGCTAAAGCCGGGCGATGTGGTGACGGTCAAGGGCTTTCGCGCGAAAGACGGGTCGCACCTGGCGGCTTGCTCGACCGTCAAGCTTCCGGATGGACGCGAAGTTTCCGCCGGGTCCGGAGGCGTCTCCCAGAATGGGTACGGCTCGGCAACCCCCGCGGATGGCAAGAAATAAATGAGCGCGAGCAAAAATTGGAACCGAGGCCGAGCATGAAGAATTATTTCCGCGCCGCAAATGTTTGCACTGCATTTTTGTTTCTCATTATGCCTTTCGCAATGGCATGCGGCAGCCGCGCGGCATCGGGCAGTTCTCAAGCCGCAGCGCCGCCGGACTTGAACGGAGTGTGGTCCGCGCCGTTCACGCCGGACATCTCGAAAACCCTCGGGCACCAGCCTCCCTTTACGGCCTACGGCGCCGCGCGATTTGCGAAAGAGGACGAGATTGACGACCCTCTGACCAAATGCCTGCCGATCGGTCCGGCACGGGGAATTCAGGCGGGCCTCATGCCCTTCCAAATCGTTCAGACTCCATCCGTGTTCACGATTCTTTTTGAAAATCAGCACACCTTTCGCATCATTCACACGGATGGACGCAGCCACCCCAAGGATTTGGACCCGACCTGGTTTGGCGATTCAGTCGGCAAATGGGAGGGAGACACGTTGGTCGTGGATACGGTCGGGCTGGACGACCGGACCTGGCTGGACACGGCGGGCCACGAGCACAGCGACCAGCTGCATCTGGTCGAACGGTTTCAGAAGATGGACAATAACAGCATCAAATGGACCGTCACATTTGAAGATCCGAAATATTTCACGGAGCCCTGGTCGATCACCTTGCCGATCGCGCGCCAGAATACGGAGATCATGTCGTATTCCTGCGAGGAGAACGAAAAGGACAGAGCGCATTTGCGGCGCGCCAAGAAATAATTTACAAGATTTGAAGCCGGCCGAACGTTCATTCGCAGCGTGAAATTATATTGGGAGCATGAAATGAAAAAATACCGAATGAACTTTTTGATTGCAGCTGCAGCGCTCCTGCTGATTGGTGTCCCGGTCTGGGCGCATCACGGCAACGCCTCCTATGATGACAAAAATCCAATTACGATCAAGGGAACCGTCACGGAATTTGCGTGGACCAATCCGCACGTGCAAATTTATTTGGACGTGAAAGACGACAAGAGCGGCGTCGTGCATTGGAGCGTGGAAACGTACAGCCCGGGCAAACTTGTGCGGGCCGGTTGGACAAAAGAGAGCGTGAAGCCCGGCGATCAAGTTTCCATTAACCTCATTCCGGCGAAGAGCGGAGCGCCCGTTGGATTTCTCCACAAGCTCGTGCTGCCCGATGGCACAACGCTGGGCCTGCAGGAACTGGAAAACTGAAAACGGCCGGAAAGCCTGCGAGCGCAGCCGGCTCCATTCAGAAACGAATTGAAACGGGAATCTGAGTTAAGGGAGAAGTTTCAGAATGAGAAAACGCGCGAGTACGATCACCTGGATTGCTGCCCTCTCGGGACTACTAATGTCGCCGGTCCTGATCCACGCGCAAATGCCCAGTCAGCAATCCGCGGCGGCAAAGGACAATGCTTCGGCGCCTAACGATCCCCACAACTTGAACGGCATGTGGGAGTTTTTTGCAAACATTCCCGGCCAGGGCATTTACGCGACGCCCAGCAAAACTCCTCCGCCCATGACCCCCTGGGCAAAAGCAAAATACGATGAAGCCAAGCCCGGCTATGGCCCGAAAGCTCAGGCGGGCGGCAACGATCCGATTCTGAAATGCTTTCCTACCGGCATTCCGCGAATTATTTTCTTTCCCCAACCACTGGAGATTGTTCAGACGCCCGAAAGATTATTCATGTTCTTTGAGCGCGAGCATGAATGGCGCCAAATCTGGACCGACGGCCGCAGCCATCCCAAGAATATGGAGCCGACGTGGATGGGAGATTCGATCGGCAAGTGGGACGGAGACACGTTCGTCGTGGATACCGTCGGCCTGACGGAAAAAAGTTGGCTCGATTTTTACGGCGATCCGCACAGCGACGGCATGCACCTGATCGAGCGCTACCAGCGCGTCGATCACGATTCCTTGACGCTGCAGGTCATCGTCGAAGATCCCAAGGCCTACACGTCAACCTGGGTGGGCGATACGAAAACCTACAAATTGCTCAAGGGAAAGAAAGCCTACATGGACGAACTTCCCTGCATTCCGGAAGAAGAAGATTCATTTACCAATCGCATCCGAATGCCCGCGGCAGGAAAGAAGCC
>PMOP01000135.1:0-12577 GCA_003161495.1 Acidobacteriota bacterium
TACACAGGCAGCTTGACGTCACCATCAAGGGAAAATTGCCTGCTCGAATACTGCTGAAGGTTTATCCGGCGAAGCAGGTTGGCGAAGCGCGGGTCCGGTCATTGCAAGGTGAATATTCATCGACTATTCTGGCTCAACCCTGGTTCTTAATGCCCTCTGCCAAGCGCTCCTCGCTCAGTATCACCAGCCCGGACGCGATATCAGCAGCCAAAGGGATTGCCGTGCTGACACGCGTGATGTCAAGCACTTCGCGCACACGGGACCGTATCCCTACGAGTACGAAACGCCCACCTGAGTTCTTGGCGGACGTGTAAAGGCCGACGATAAAACCGATTCCTGCAGACCCGATGTCTGACACATCGCTGAAATCGACCAGGACTTTCTTGCAGTTCGCTCCCGTGATTTCGTCTTTTTTGGCACGCAGGTATTCCTGATCCGCTGTGATGAAATGCCCTTCGCAGCGCACAAGGCAAATTTCGTCTTTCTGTCTGACCTCGATGAGCATCGGCTTACTTAGGGGATCTTCGATCCGATATGGTACTCCGTGCGTGTCCAATCTCAAACGTATATTGATCAGCATTCTCGTCCTTGAGACGAATTCGTAATGTGACCTTCGGAGTTACTGCCATGCTGCCGCTCTCTCATGAATAATACTGAGCGGCTGGAAAAAGCTCCCGAATAATTTGAAGGTGTGACATGGACTGTGCCATGACCCCTAAAGTTCGTAGTTTGAATGGTTGGTGCGGAAGGGGGGATTCGAACCCCCACGCCTTACGGCGCCACCCCCTCAAGATGGTGCGTCTGCCAGTTCCGCCACTTCCGCATGAGGTGTGTTGAAAAAACTTTGTGTTGCGCGGCCAAAAATCAGCCGCCGGGCTCTTACCTGCCAAACTTATTTCGACGGCGCAGGCGCTGCCGGAGCAGGAGCGGCCGGGGCTGGCGCTGATGCCGGTGCCGCTGGAGACGGAACTGCCGGCGCCGACTTTGATGTCTTCGAGAACTGTTGCAACACGGAGCTGCCGAGCGGCGCCGCGGTCGAATTCTGATGCATGGTCAACGCCATGGACGTGAGCATGAACATGATCGCGCACCAGGTGGTCGCCTTGGAGAGAAATGTGGCAGCGCCGCGCGGGCCGAACGCCGTTTGGCTTCCCGCGCCGCCGAACGCGCCCGCCAGGTCCGCCGCCTCGCCGCTCTGCAGCATGATCACCATGATCAGAAGCCCGCAGATGACCACGTGCAAGGTGACCAGAACAAAATAAACTCTCCAGCCGAGCGCCAGGAGGCCCAGACCCACGGCTATTGAAATCGCCCATTTTACTTCTTTTGGCATTGCTTATCCCTTGCTTTCAGGTGCTTTCAGATGCTTTCAGAAATTACTTTCCACAATGACTATTAAAAATTCACGATGGAGGCGAACGCCTCTGCATTAAGGCTTGCGCCGCCGACCAGCGCTCCGTCAATTTCCACCTGCGCCATCAATCCCTTTATGTTGTCGGGTTTGACGCTGCCGCCGTAGAGAATTCTCAAACCGGCAGCGCGCTCGGGAGTGAAACTTGCCGCCGCCTGCTGCCGCAGGAACCGGTGCGCCTCGGCCGCCATTTCCGGCGTCGCCGTGCGGCCCGTGCCAATCGCCCAGACCGGCTCATACGCAAGGATGATACGCGAGAACTCGGCACCGGTCAACGCGGCCACGCCGCCGCTGAACTGGCGCGCGAGAACTTCTTCCATTTTGCCGCCTTCCCGCTCGGCGAGCAGTTCGCCGACGCATAGAATCGGCGTAAATCCCGCCGCGAGCGCCGCCTTGATTTTTTTGTTGGCGCGCTCATCGGTCTCCCCGAAGAACTGCCGCCGTTCGGAGTGCGCGATGATGACGGCGCGGCATCCCGCATCAACCAGCATCGCAGCGGATACTTCGCCGGTAAACGCGCCTTCAGGCTCCCCGTGCATATCCTGCGCCGCGATCGAAATCGGCGTTCCCTTCACCGCTTCCACGGAGACCGCAAGCGCCGTGAAGGGTGGCGCGACAATAATGTCGCAGTGAACGCAGCTCCGTACGAGCGGCACAAGCGCCGAAAAATACGCGCGCGCTTCCGCTTGAGTCTTGTACATCTTCCAATTTCCCGCGATCACCGGTCGCCGCATCACGCCTCTTCTCTGACTTCGCTGCTCCGTGCCCTCTTTGCTCTCTGTGTTAAATGTTTTTAGGGTTTATCCGTAAGCGCTTCGACACCCGGCAATTTTCTGCCGCCTAAAAATTCGAGCGATGCGCCGCCTCCGGTTGAGATGTGGGAAACCTTGTCGGCAAGCCCGGCCGCATGAATTGCCGCGACGGAATCTCCGCCNNATTTCCAGCGTGCCCTTGGCGAACGCCGGCATCTCGAACACGCCCATCGGCCCGTTCCACACAATTGTTTTTGCGCGCGCGAGTTCCGCGGAATATTTCGCGATCGTATCCGGCCCGATGTCGAGCCCCATCCAGCCGTCTGGTGTTGCGGTGACACTGGTCGTTTGTGTCGCGGTGTCCGCCTTGAATTGCGCGCCGAGGACATGGTCAGTCGGCAGCAAGAACCGAAAATTTCGCTGCTTGGCATCGGCTAGCAGTTTTCGCGCGAGGTCCAGCTTGTCCGTTTCCACCAGCGAATTCCCGATGGGCAGCCCCTGCGACTTCAGAAACGTGTACGCCATGCCGCCGCCGATGAGCATCGCATCGGCAACGTGCATCAGGTTTTCCACGACTTCAATCTTGTCAGAAACTTTCGCGCCACCGAGCACCGCTACAAAGGGACGCTCGGGATTCGAGAGCGCTTTGCCCAGATAGGCGAGCTCGCGCTCCATGAGCAGCCCCGCCGCGGCTTGCTTTACGTAACGCGTGATTCCGACCACCGAAGCGTGCGCGCGATGAGCCGAGCCAAATGCGTCGCACACAAACAGTCCATCGCACAGGGCCGCGAGCTGGCGCGAAAAATTCTCGTCGTTGGCCTCTTCTTCCGCGTGGTAGCGAACATTTTCGAGGAGCAGGACGCCGCCATTGGCCAGTGCGCGGCTCCTGGTTTCGGCGTCGGCACCGACGCAGTCCGCGGCAAAATCCACATTTGTGCCCAGCAATTCCGCAAGTTTGGCGGCCACGGGCTTCATACTGTATTTCGGATCGGGTTTTCCTTTGGGCCTGCCGAGGTGTGAAGCGAGGATGAGCCTTGCGCCGCGTTTGCAAGCAAACTCAATTGTCGGCAGCGTTTCGCGGATGCGCGTATCGTCGGTGACGCGCGCGCCGTCCAGTGGAACGTTAAAATCCACGCGCATGAACACGCGTTTCCCGTTCATTTCCAGATCGCGAATCGATAATTTGCTCATGTTGAAGATGATGCCAGAATAGATCGAGCGTCACAAAATCTCCGCACGAATCACGATTCACAAATCACGATGCTACATCTTCGACGCCAAAAGCGTGATCAGATCCCGGCAGCGGCTGGAATATCCCCACTCGTTGTCATACCACGCGAGAATCTTTGCGCAGTTCGTTCCCACAACGCGTGTGTAGCCGGAATCCACAATCGAGGAATGCGGATTGCCGCGGAAATCGGCGGAAACCAGTTCCTCCTCCGTGTATTCGAGAATGTTTTTCATGGGGCCATCGGCCGCCGTCTTTAGCGCCGCGTTTACCGAGGCCACCGTTACCGGCTTTTCCGTGAACACGGTCAGGTCGACCACACTGACGTTCGGAGTGGGTACGCGGATCGAATAGCCGTCGAGTTTCCCTTTCAGCGCCGGGATCACCAGATGCAGCGCTTTCGCCGCTCCGGTCGATGTGGGGATCATGGAAAGCGCCGCCGCGCGTGCGCGCCGCAAATCCTTGTGCGGGAGGTCAAGCAGCTTCTGATCGTTCGTGTACGAGTGAATCGTGGTCATGGTGCCGCAGGAAATCCCGAACGTGTCTTGAATCACCTTTGCGACGGGAGCGAGGCAATTGGTGGTGCAGGATGCGTTCGAGATGATGTGATGCTTCGCCGGGTCGTAAGATTTGTCGTTCACGCCGAGCACGACGGTCAGGTCCTCGTCGCTCGCGGGAGCGGAAATAATTACTTTTTTCACTGTCCCGCGCTTGTGTTTCGCCGCGTCGGAAGCGTTGGTGAACAGGCCCGTGGACTCAATCACAATTTCCGCGCCGACCGACGGCCAGTCGATTTCGCCGGGATCTCTGGTCTTGAACACGCGAAAACTCTTGCCGTCCACCGCGATGGAATCCTCGGTGTGCGTGACCTTCTGGTGGAGATTGCCGAGAACGGAATCGTACTTCAGCAAATGCGCCAGGGTCTTCGAGTCGGTGACGTCGTTTACAGCGACGAATTCAATCGCCGAATTTCCGAGCGACGCCCGCACGATGTTCCGTCCAATTCGGCCAAAACCGTTGATTCCCACTTTGATCGGCATGAATCCTCCCGAAGAGTCTAGCCTGTCACCGCTCAATCTTAACCGCCAGCAGGGCCCGGTTGCACGCACGAGAAAAACCGCAACAACGTTCACATCATCAGCTAAATAATTGTCATCTTCAGTGGAAGTTTACCGCGATCGCTGTTGATCTCAAATCGAGGTTTGAACGAAATAATTCCGTCCCATGGTCACCTTTCACTCGGCATGCAATCTCAAGATGCTAGGGTGGGCACAACGAAAAGTCAAACCAGTTCGCCCGCTCGCTGTGTCGCAAATGGGATGGCCTTAATCAGTTTGAAGAATTCCTCTTCAGTATCCCTTGCAGCACGCCGATGTGGCCGTCGATTGCCCCGATTTTCAGTTCGAGAATTTTTGCGATGACCGGGTACAAATCGACGTTGTCGAAAGACGGCACGGTGACGCCCGCGCGAATATCAGGCCCAGCCGCATAGAAAATCGCTTTCATGCTGGGCATCTGTCGCGGATCGTATCCGTGGCCGCCTCGGGGAGGCATTTTCTCGCCGCCATTCGAATTTGGATTGCGCGCCTCGATGGGATACGGTCCCGTCGGCACGATGACCGGATCGCCTTCACGCGCGTTCGAATCAAAGTGTAAATACGCGGGAACTTGCGCGCGGCGGTACACCTTGAACGTATCGCTTGCGCCCAGCAGCGATTGATAAGCTTTCTCCGCATCCGCTTCCGATTTCGCGTAGAGCAGCGGACCTGACGTTTCGAATTGTGAGAGGTCCGCCCACTGGTCAAGATGCACCCAGCCGCCTTTCAAAGTTTCCATCCCATGATCGGCCACAACAATCAGGTCGACGGGCAAACCTGAGGCCGCGATCCCATCCGATAATTTTCCCATCATTTCGTCGACGCGCCGGACGGCTTCGCCTGTCTCCGGAGCATCGGGTCCGTAGGTGTGGCCGGCGTGATCCGTATTCGGATAATACAGCGCGATGAAATGCGGCCTTTTCTCAAGCGGAAGTTGCAGCCACGTGAGAACCTGCTCGACGCGTTTCTCGTCTGGATATTTGTCATCGTAAGGAGCAAGGTAATAGCTCGGGCGCTTGCCTTGAATGTCGGCATCTGAAGTAGGCCAGAAAATGCAGGCGGCGCGCATTCCCTGCTGCTCCGCCAACACCCATAGGGGAGTGCCACCGTACCAGCTTCCATCGCCCGTGGTTTTCGGATTGGTGAAGGAATAGCTTTCCTTGCGAGCTGGATCGTAGAAAGTGTTGGCGACAATTCCGTGATGCTCGGGGTACAGACCCGTCACGATGCTGTAATGATTTGGGAACGTAACGGAAGGGTATGAGGGAATCATTCCCTCCGGCGCGCTCGCTCCTCGCATGGTTATCGCCAGCAGATTTTTTGCGCCGTACTTCGTTGCATAGTCGTACCGAAATCCGTCGAGCGAAACGAGCACCACGTAGCGTTTGGATTGTTGCGCGGCGTTGTTCGGCGGATTCGGGACCTCAATGAGCGAGCTGGACGATTGCGCGGAGCAAATCGCCGCGGTGAGAATCAGAATCAGCAGCGCGGACCAAGCTCGGCTGCCCCATCCTTGCCCTCGGTCGCCCCATCCTTGCGGTTTGTGCATGGCTGGGGATTTCCGGCTCCGGATCATCGTTCCTCATTTCCTGCAAGGATTAGAATCAAAATCCCAACCCTTTGAAAAATACAAAGCGTGGGGTACACGTAAACTAAAATCAAATCGTGCGGATATTCAGTGATAATTCAAAAGGATCGTAGACTACTGTGGATATTTGCGAACCCCGGTAACCTTGTCCCCCTCAAAGCTCACGAAAATTGTTTTTTCCGGCGGCGTGCCGTAAATCCAGTCTTCGATTTCGTTTCCATCGGCATTTTTTTCACGAACCTTGCGATCCGGCCGGCCCATCGCTGCAAGGACCATATCGTGATCCATGCCGACCACCGGCTGCCTGTCCTGGATCGCTTTCTGAATTTCGGGAGGCAAGCTATCCACCCACTGCACGGCAGCCGAGTGTTGCGTGGAAAAATCGAGCACGCCGGAAAGATATTGCTTCAATTGATCGGCCGTCATTTCCGGCAACTGTTTGTCAAAATCCAGATACAGCGTGGCGCCCGCGTTTGTATTTACAGGTTTGTCCGGCGTGGTTGTCATTGTGGGGACTCCGCCTACTTCCAAATGAATGCGGTCGCGCAGCCTGGTTTTTCCCTTGCCGCCGCCATTGATGTCCACAATGATTTGCTTGTCCTTGAATTCCAGATCGGTGATCTGCGCACGGTCCCCGGGATTGATAGCCGAACCGGCCGAGGCCACCGCCATCCGGAGCGCTGTCTCGTCCAGCGCTGCGCCGGCTTTCAAATGAAATCCTTTTTTCCCCGCGGGAATCGCCTTGGTCACTCGCACAAGTTCGCCATCGATGTATCGAACGAGGGATAATCGCGTCGTGGGCTGCATGGACCCGGCGGGCGCTTTTGCTGACTCATCAGCGCCGCCGGTGGAATCGCTCTTTGCGGGCTTCCCCTGCTTGGCGCTCTGGGGAGATCCTTGCAGGGCATAGAAATTTCCAGAAAAGATGGAACTTACAACTGAGTCGGGAGAGGTTGCGTGAAGCAGTGCATACGAATTCGCGCCCAACAAGAGCGCCACTATCGCCGTCGTCGAAATAACCCGGTACATTCGGCACCTTCGAGCGCCATTTTAACACTAAACCGGGCCCTTCGGGTGTTTCGACAATTTGAAGAACCGCTTGCGTAGAAGAACCTTACGCGTCGGATCGCAGGAAAACTCCTCCCCGATCGATCTGCACCGGCAACACCTTTGCGCCCGCAGCAATGATCGTCGCTTCGACGCGTGCGCGCGCATCAGGTTCAATCAAAAGCGTGACGCACCCCCCGCCTCCGGCGCCGCAAACTTTTCCCGCCAGCGCGCCCTGGCGGCGAGTGGAGGAAATCACTTTGTCTATAAGGGGCGTGGAAATCGTATGAAGGTTGCGGCGGCGGAAGTCCCATTCGTCGCGCACCAGGCGGCCGACTTCTTTCCATTCGCTTCGCTCGAGCGCCTTCCGAACGCCCTGCGCGATCCTTGAAATTTTTTCCAGATTTTGCGGAACGCGGCGGTCGCCGTCGATGTGCCGCTTGAAAACTTCCCAATTGTTGATGCCGTGTTGCCGGGGTTTTCCCGTGTAGCACAGGACGAGCCGCGGCTCGAGCTCGTTGAGATCGCAGCCAAGCACTTCGCGACGTTCGCCGCCCGGCGCGAGGATAATTGCAGATGCGCCGCCGAACGCCGGAGGGTAATGGTCCTGCGTGCCGGTTGGAACGCGGATGACGATGGCCTCGATGTCGCGGCTGATGTGGATCCAGTCTTCACGGCGCAGCCCGGCGCCGCTGAGCCGGTCCAAGGCGGCGCAGATGGCCACGGCCATGGCGGACGAACCGCCGATTCCCGCTCCAGCCGGCGCTTCGGAATCCGTGGTTAATGTGAAGCCGCTTGTCGGGTGAAAAAACTTCACGAGGCGCGCGAGCAACGGCAGGTTATAGCGGCGCGCGCGGGACAGCGCCTCGAACGAGGCAAACGATTCGCTGCGACCCATGTCGCGCGAAACTAAAACGATGCGGCGGGAGGGCTCCGGCGCTGTCTCGATCACGCACGAGGCGTAACGAGTGATGGCGCAATTGACGGTCAGCGCTCCCTCGTGAAACAGATACAGCGGCCAGATGTCCAGCGTNNCCGATTCGCGATCAACGCGCGAATCATATCAGATGACTGCAGAGACCCAATCCAAAACGGCGCCGCGTGATTCTGTAATTGCACGATTCATGCTGGGCTTTGACGGCGATTCCCTTTCAAGCGAACTCGCGGGATATCTGTCTCGCGGTCTTGCTGGAGTGGTTCTATATCAACGAAATTTCAAAAGTGCGGTGGGGCTGCGGGAACTCGCTTTAGAAATCCGCCAGGCCGCCGGACGCCCGGTGCTGATTGGCATCGATCAGGAAGGTGGAACTAGGTTTGCGCTTGGAGAGCCATTCACCGCATGGCCGTCGGCTGCGGAGCTTGGACGGTTGGGTGACGTTGACTCCGTCGAAAAAGTCGCGCACGCAATTGCAATGGAACTACGGGCGGTCGGATGCAATCTCAATTTCGCTCCCATGTTGGATCTGCATGTCAATTCGGAAAGTCCGGTGACCAGGGATCGAAGCTTTGGCTCTGATCCTCTTCTCGTCGGCAGGTTGGGCGCCGCGTTCGATCGAGGATTGCGGTCGGGAGGCGTGCTCTCCTGCGCCAAGCATTTTCCTGGGCATGGCGACGCGGCGGTGGATCCGCATTTGGATTTGCCCGTATTTTTGGGAACCATGGAACGGTTGGAGTCCGCGGAACTGGTTCCCTTCGCAGCGGCGGTTGCGTCGGGCGTGCCGATGGTGATGACGGCGCACATCCAGCTTCCTCAAATCGATTCTGAAAATCCCGCGTCGCTTTCGCGCGCGATGCTCGACGGCGTCTTGCGCCGGCGTTTGCGATTCGACGGCGTGATTCTTGCCGACGATCTGGGCATGGGCGCGATTGCTAAGCGGTACGGCCCGGGAGAAGCTTCGGTGCGAACTCTCCACGCTGGAACCGACATGGCCATGCTATGCCATGACTGGCGGGCCGTGGCGCCGGCAATCGATGCGGTAAGAAATGCGCGGCAGGACGGAGGCTTCGGCGAAGAGGAGTGGCGGGCATCGCTGGAGCGAATTGAGCACGCATGCGCCCAAGCGGAAGCCTCGGGGCCCAGGCCATCGATCAACATTTTGGGATGTAAGGAACATCGGCAGCTGGCGAACGGAATTCGCGCTCGATTGCGATGATATCCGAGTGGGGCATGTTTCCGTTTGCGCCACTTATTCCGATTTTGTTACAGGTCGAGGAGTGAATGAGGCGACGCCGGACGAGGCATTCTTTTTCGCTTCGACGCGGTCGTGCGCAAGATGCGGCTCAAAGCAGCGCCGGCAGCGCGGCTCGTACATGCCGGCGGCGCCGACGACAATTAAATCATCCGAAGCGACGAGCCGCTGCGTATGCACGGCGGGATTTCCGCATTGCACGCAGATGGCGAGCAGCTTGGTGATTTCTTCGGCAACCGCAAGCAGGCGCGGCATGGGGTCGAAGGGGCGTCCGAGGTAATCGGTGTCCAGGCCAGTAACAATTACGCGCTTGCCGGCGTCGGCCATGCGCATGCACGTATCGACGAGACCTTCGCCGAGAAATTGGCCTTCGTCGATTCCCACAACCTCGGTCCGCGGCTGCACTTTTTCAAATACTTCGGCTGCGTTCGTGACGACCTCCGACGGCAGCTCGAACCCGGAATGAGAAACGATGTCCGTATGCTTATAGCGCTGGTCGATCACCGGCTTGAAAATCTGCACGCGCTGCCGGGCAATTTCGGCGCGCTTCAAGCGGCGGATTAATTCTTCGCTCTTGCCGGAAAACATAGGGCCAACGATTACTTCGATCCAGCCCATGTTTCCTTTTACGATGTCCACTGATGCGCTTCTCCTATCGTCAGATTGCAGCAGAGTAGCATATCGCGCCGCCGTTCCGGCAAACATCGTCGGAAAATGAAAAATCGAACGAGGAAAGCCGACGCCAATAAGGATACGCGCGGAGAGAAAATTTAATTGGGGAGCACTGCAGGAAGAAATGGAGCGGCCGATGGGACTCGAACCCACGCCTGGACCTTGGCAAGGTCCCGTACTACCCCTATACTACGGCCGCCCGAATCAACGAAACTCTAACACGCCGGGGTTTCGGCGACAAGAACCTAGAGGTATGGAAATTGAGGGAATCCCGTCCCTATTCCTGGGCCCTCAGGTTCGCCGGGCCAGACATCACTGATAAAAACTCATTGCAAGTTGGATCAGCCGACCTGCAAAACTCGCGCGGTCTTTACGACGGGAGATTTTCTTTGCCGCTCGGCAAATTTATTGGCCTTCTCCCGGTCCGTGTAAACGCGGGCAAACCGCTCCCCGTCTTTATAGAAGACAGTTACCTGCCAGTGCTTATGCTTGCGCCGCCGATCTTTCCCAAGCTTGGTGCGTTTGCGTGCGATTATTGTTTTCGGCATGATGTGAATATCTCAATGAGCATTCTTGCGCGCAAGTATTAATTCGGTCAATACTTTGCCTACAAGCGAACTATACTTCAATATCGTATTGGTTGTAACGCGGAAAGGCAAGTGACTGAAAGGTGCACGGAGCCCCGCAGGAATATATGCCCATTCATAGCTCCCCGTTTGCGTTATAACTAAAAATAACAATGAGCAAATAGTCCTACATCGGATCCTTCCGTTGCCCTCGCTACACAAATGAACACGATCACAATTTTGGAATTCCCCCGCACCCCCCGGCGGCGTCTAATTAGTGCAGGAGGAACGCACCATGCACAGGAATGCGTGAATGCCGGTAAGTGGGCCGCTCCACTGGAGCTTGATTTCTGGAAACTTTACGGACATTTAATGAAGGTTTTATGTAGCGTTTGGGAGATGCTGTCATCTTATAGCAGAGGTAGTCCGAACCCATTGTGAACATGCAGGGCGGAAAGGGATTGGAGATATCATGATTCAGATTAAAGAAGGAGCGCGGATCGAAAACCCACGGGAATACGAGCTTGGCGCGGTTGAAAGCCTGCGGCTATTGCTGGAGATGGGCAGCCCGGTCCAAAGTGACCCACATCGCGAAAATTTCTACGAGATCGATGGTAATAGCGAGACCTATTACATTCACGTATCGCCGGTTAGCGGCAATGTGGTGCTCTTGGCGAAATGGATGCATCAATCGCAGGAATGTTGTCTTAGCACGGGAAACCTCGTCGCTTAGCCCGCAGTCGTTCGATTTTTCAGCCTCCTCGTTGCGGCATAACTTATTACGCATCTATGGGTTATGGCCATTTTGGGAATTGTGTGCCCGAATTCCCAAAATGGGCTTCCCTCCTGCGTGCCTTCGCCATATACTGGCCCTGAACCCTAGGTTTCGAGGCCCCAGCCCTTGATTCGCTAGCCGTCGTTGCTACTTTGTGAAGGCGTAGGCTATGCGATTCGCGCTGGCCGGCTCTCGGGAAAGAGCTTGGGCCGTGTCAGAGCAGATTCCTCCCATTTCGGCATCAGGGGTGAAGAGGCGAAGTACGCGCATCGCCCGGTCCGTCCCTCTCCGTGTCAGTTTCAGGGACCGCAACGCAATAACCATTTTCGAGGATGCGGCGACCGTATCGATCAACTGCCATGGATTCCAATACTTCTCCCGGCACCGCCCGCAAAAAGGCGCGGAGATTTCCTTTCAAATCATTGAAAACAATGGGCATAATCAAGGTCAGTCCACTTTATACCTTGGGCGTGTGGCTTGGGCTCGAAAATCCCGCCGCTTAGACGGGCTTTGCCTGGTGGGCATCGAATTGGGCATACCCCTGAACATTTGGGGAGTCGATGAGGTCCCGGAAGATTGGGCCGAATTCTCACCCCCGGCCTTAGAGGATCCTGCCTGTTTTCCTGCCGAGGTCGACCGAATTCTGCACCTGGCCCGGACCGCAAATTATTATCAGCTCCTCGACGTAGAGCCGACAACTTCCCGAGCCGAACTAAAGCGGCATTTTTACAGTCTCGCACGCCGATTTCATCCCGACCACCACATGGATCACCCGGACTGGACCCCTCGGCTGTTATCGCTGATGGAGGCTCTGACCGCGGCGTATAAAACTTTGTCGGACGACGAAACGAAAAAAGAATACGACTCGAATCTTGCACGCCGGTCCAAAGAGGAATTTTCCGATGCCCGGAAACAAACGCAACGCTATTTGAATAATGCGCAAGAGTGCATGGCGGAAAAAAACTTTGGCGGATGCATTCTATGGCTTCATCGCGTCATAGAAAATGAGCCGAATTCTTCGAGCCATCGAACCATGTTGGGGCGGTGCTTGTCCGCAATTTCCGAGTACCGCGCGGAAGCGGTCGCGCAATTTGAGATGGCTATTGAGCTGGACCCGGGCAATGTCGCCGCGCATTTTTATTTCGGGGAATTGCTTGAACAGATGAACGTGCCGTGGCGGGCGCGGTCACACTATCTTCGCGTTTTGGAACTGGACTCGAATCATTGGGAAACACGGCAGCGCTTGAACCGA
>PMOP01000135.1:12625-13843 GCA_003161495.1 Acidobacteriota bacterium
TGGATTCGTTCAGGCAAAAAAATAGGGCGAAACGGCGGTCGGCCGTTTCGCCCCGATTGATTACAGGCTGGTGACGTTCGCTGCCTGCAGGCCCTTGGGGCCGGAGGTAACTTCGAACTCAACCGCCTGGCCTTCGTTCAACGATTTGTACCCCTCCGCTTGAATCGCGGAGAAGTGGACGAAGATGTCCTCGCCGGACTGGCGCTGGATGAATCCGAATCCCTTGCTGGCATTGAACCACTTTACTGTTCCTTGTTCTTTCACGGTGTTTCCTTTTCACTGATTTGAGCTATTTGGTGCTTCTCGACCGCCTCCAGCCGTACAACAAAAAAAGGCTACGAGTTTGTAACTCGCAGCCCCTTTAAATCGAATCTAAAGGTTTCACAAGAGCAACAAACGCAATTGCACAGTATCATGATTTGGGATTTGAGCCTAACGATTTTCCACAGGGTGACCCTGATTCGGATTACTGGCGGGACAGCCATGGAATACCAACCTAAAAACTATATTCAAAGGCGCTGCTGGAGTTCCAGCAGCAACTCGTGCTGCCGGGCCGGGGTCAACTTCGCGGCATCTTGCGTGACATAAAAAACGTCGGTCGCGGTTCCACCTTCCGTATCGATCAAGCCCACTTCGATATTGAAGCTGTGCTCGGCAAACGTGGAACTGATGTCATAGAGAAGGCCGGGCCGGTCGAGCGCCACGATTTCGACGACGGTGCTGTGCGAGGAACATTCGTTGTCCATGTGGATTCGCGTGTCCACGCTAACCTTCGGAGGCCGCTTTTCAGGCTGAAATTTTCTTTTCATGAGAGCGGCGACGTCCAGCTCCCCGGAAATCGCGGCGATCAATTGCTGCTTTAGCCGGATGATTTCCGACGGATTGTGATCGAGCGTCTGGAAGCGGTCGGAAAAACGCAGCACGTCCAGAACGATGCCGTTTCGATTCGCGCAGGCATCGGCTTTCAGAATATTCATGCCCCACGAAGAAATCGTCCCGACGACTTTGGTGAAAAGGAAGGGCCGATCCTTAGTGACGAAAACAAGTTCATAGTACTGGTCACGCTTAGTGATGCTGATTTCGGCCACGGAATGTCCGAGCCGGCGGTACATCCGGTAATGGGCGGAAATTTCCGCGGAGGAATGGGTCAACAGGTACCGGCGCGGAAACCCATCGAGAAAGTTCCGGAATCGATCCGCTTCGACGGCGTCCTCGCCC
>PMOP01000092.1 GCA_003161495.1 Acidobacteriota bacterium
TATCCCTCGACATCGGCCGTCGGATCGGCTTCCGCGTAGCCCAGTTCCTGCGCTTCCTTGAGCGCCGCTTCAAAACTCGCGCCCGTCGCTTCCATTTTCGTCAGGATAAAATTGCACGTGCCGTTAAGCACGCCCGCAATTTTGAAAAGCCGGTCGCCGGCCAGCCCGTCCTGAATGCCCATGATCGCCGGAATTCCTCCAGCGACCGACGCCCCAAATTCAAGCCGCCTTCCTGCCTCGCGCGCGATCTCCACGAGTTCCGAGCCGCTCTCGGCAATCAACTGCTTGTTCGCCGTGACCACCGATTTTCCGGCGCGCAGTGCCTTGCGGATCCAATCGTCCGCGGGCTTCACGCCTCCCGCCAACTCCACAAATATGTCGATGTCCGAGGAAAGCACTTCGTTGATGCTTTCCGTCCAGCGCACGCTTGCGGGCACCCAATCCACTTTTTTTCGCGCGATGTCGCGATTGAAAATATGAGTCAGCTCAAACGTGTCGCTCGCTTCCTGGACCAGCAATTTCGCGACTGAGCGGCCCACGGTGCCGAAGCCAGCAATGGCAATTTTCAACTTCTTGCGGCGGACAACCGTTTTCTTCGCGGGAACGGATTTGTTCCGAGATTTGGATTTTGCACTTTTTGATTTTGCCGCCAATGCCTCACCTCGCTGGGAATCCGGAACCACTCATATCTGCCGCAGGACTTTTGGAGCGCAAGGATTATAAGGTATTTTCAGGAGGAGTAGCACAGCCACTCCTGGCTGTGCGGGGTTCCGGGCTGCGCGGGCGGCATCGATTTAGCGGCAATCGCGAAAACCGCACAGGCAGGAGTGCCTGTGCTACATAAACAATCATGCGACAATTGTGGCCCGGAAGGAATCCAATCGCTTATGGCCCAGATTGACGAGCGGCTCCCGCAAAATGTGGAAGGCGAATTTTTCGTGGACGCCAGCTGCATCGATTGCGACGCCTGCCGCCAGATTGCCCCGGCGAGTTTTCGCGACCACGGCGGCCAGTCGAGCGTCTACCGCCAGCCGCAAAATCCCGGCGAACTGCACCGCGCGCTCATGGCCCTCGTGGCCTGCCCCACCGCTTCCATCGGCACCGTGTCCCGCCGCAGCGCCCGCTCCGGCGTTGCGGCTTTTCCCGTTCATGTCGTGGACGATGTTTATTTTTGCGGATTCACTTCCGAAGCGAGCTTCGGCGCGTGGTCTTACCTGATCGTGCGCCCAAAGGTACTGGGCGGAAACGTCCTCGTCGATTCGCCGCGTTTCAACAATCCTCTCGTGAAGCGGATCGAGGAAATGGGCGGCATTAATATTATGCTGCTTTCGCACCGCGACGACATCGCCGATCACGCCAAATTTGCCGCGCATTTTCATTGCCCACGCGTCATGCACGAGGCCGAGGGCGCCGCTGCGCGCGGCATTGAGCGCATCGTCACGGGAACATCGCCCTTGCGGATCGATGACGATCTCGAGCTTATCCCCTCGCCCGGACATACGCGCGGCCACCAGCTTTTTCTATTTCGCAATAAAGTCCTGTTCACCGGCGATCATCTCGCCTGGTCGCCCGAACGCGAAACTTTGACCGCTTTCCGCGATGTCTGCTGGTATTCCTGGACGGAACAAACCCGCTCCATGGAAAAGCTGCTCGCCTACCAATTTGAATGGGTCCTGCCCGGCCACGGCCGCATCGGCCACGGCTCCGCCGAAGAAATGCACAAACATTTAACGGTATGTATTGCCAGAATGAAGCGGCAGTGAAATTTCTTCGAGGAATTTAGTGGCGCAGGCTTCAGCCTGTGGGGTTTGGGTGCAGCAAGAGCGACCGCGCTCCAACTAAACCCCACAGGCTGAAGACTGCGCCACTAAAAGCGCTCTTCGACAGTTCTGCTTTCAGTTCCGTCACACCCGCTCGAGCAGAATCGCTATTCCCTGTCCGACCCCGATGCACATAGATGCGAGAGCGTAGCGTCCGCTGATACGTTGCAACTGCCGCGCTGCCGTTAAAACTAATCGCGCCCCGCTCATTCCCAGCGGATGCCCCAGCGCAATCGCCCCGCCGTTCGGATTCACTTTTTCGCTGTTGTCCGGCAAACCGAGTTCGCGCGTCACGGCCAGCGCTTGCGCGGCGAATGCTTCGTTCAATTCAAACACGTCGACATGGTCCATGGAGATCTTCCATCGCGCGAACAACTTTCGGACCGCATAAATCGGCCCGATTCCCATGTAGTCCGGCTCAACGCCGGCCGTCGCGCCTCCCACAACACGCGCGATTGGCTTCAGCCCAAAGCTCGCGGCCGCCTCTTCCGAAGCCACGAACATCGCGCAGGAGCCGTCATTGATCCCCGAAGCGTTTCCGGCCGTCACCGTGCCGTTTTCGCGAAAGGGAGTGGGTAATTTGGCCAGCGCCTCGATCGTCGTGTCCGGGCGGATGTGCTCATCCTCGTAAACGGTTTTCACCGTTCCTTTCGGGCCGGGGATGTGCACAGGAACGATTTCCTCGGCGAGAATTCCGGACCGTTGCGCCGAGGCGGCTTTTAACTGCGAGCGTAGCGCAAAGCAATCCTGCGCCGCGCGGTCCACCTTGTATTTTTCCGCGACGTTTTCCGCTGTTTCCGGCATGGACGCGTTTCCGTACAGCTTCACCATCCGCGCATTAGGAAAACGCCAGCCGATCGTCGTATCGTAAATTTCCGCGGTTCGCGAGAAAGCAGTCGCGGCCTTGGGCATTACGAACGGCGCGCGGCTCATGCTCTCCACGCCGCCCGCGATGGCCAGCGAAATCTCGCCGGCAGCAATGGCGCGGGCCGCCACCGTAACCGCTTCCATCCCCGAACCGCACAGCCGATTCACCGTCATCGCGGGAATCGAAAAGGGAATGCCGCTGAGCAACAGCGCCATGCGCGCCACATTGCGATTGTCTTCCCCGGCCTGATTCGCGCAGCCGAAAATTACTTCGTCGACCGATTCCCAGTTGCTGTTTTGAAAAGCGTCCCGCAACGCCTTCAAAGGAATCGCCGCCAGGTCGTCCGTGCGCACCTGCGCGAGCGCCCCGCCATAACGGCCGATGGGCGTTCGGATGCCTTCACAAATAAATGAGGCGGGCACTTGGAACGATGCTCCCCCTAACAACTAACTAAATCAGGGCTGCCCGGCAGGCTGCTGCGGTGTTTCCGGAGTGGTCTGAATGCTTACCAATTCAATTTCAAAAACGAGCGTGGAATTCGGGCCGATCACGCCGCCCGCTCCCCGCTCCCCGTAAGCCAGATTCGACGGCACCACAACTTGCCACTTGGAACCCACGGGCATGAGTTGCAGAACTTCCTTGAAGCCCGGGATAACATTTTTTACTTCAAAAGGCACAGGCTTGCCGGCCTTGGTCGAGCTGTCAAACTCGGTCCCATCCAGAAACGATCCCTTGTAGTTGCACAGGACCGTGTCGGTTTCCGCGGGTTTCTTCCCCTGCCCGGCCGTCAGAATTTTGTATTGCAATCCGTCCGGAAGGACAATCACGCCTTCCTTTTTTCCATTTTCCGCCAGGAACGCATCCCCCTTGGCCTTGTTTTCCGCGGCGGCGGCCTCCTGAGCCTGCATTTGTTTCTGCCGGATTTCCTGCTGCAAGGACGAGATCACCTGGCGAAGCTCTTCCTCGCTCATCAGAGACTTTCCGCCCGAGATCGCATCGTTCAGCCCCTGGGTCATGATAGCCGGATCCACATCGAGCCCCTGGGACTTCACGCCCTTGCCCATTTCCATCCCGATCGCATAACTGAGTTTCTCTTTTTGCGTTTTGAAAGGCGACGCCGGCGCAGGCGCTTTTGCTGCGGGCGCTTGTCCTGCCGGACCATTCGCCGGTTCCTTCGCGGGCGGAGCCGTCGGTGCCTTTGCAGGCGCTTGTTGCGCCCTCACGCCACAGGCCAAAAGCCCGAGCGCCAAAATTGCCATCCCCATCCGCTTCATCCGTCCTCCTAGATTTGAACGACGAGCGTAGGTTTGGCGCTCATCTCCACCCTAGACGGTAACCGATTGCCCCGGCCCGCTGCAAGTTTTCGCCTGCGTGCTGTCATTAGCATGGATAAAGATGTGCAGGTTTTAATTATGCGAGTTGTCTTCTTATTTCGACGCCTGGTAAGTTAGGACATCTTCGGCTTCCACGTTGAGGCGGTCCGCAGCAGCATTGATGAGCTCCGTATCATGCGCATCAATTTCCATGGATGACCTCTGGCGGAAATGGAGTTGAAGAACGTCCTCAATAAACTCTGAACGAGAACGTTTGGAGCCAACCAGACGGTCAATTTTTGCCAACACGTCCGAAGAAAGTGCGATGAAAATCCTGGCTTTCATACAACTGATGATACGACAAAATCTCGGAGGAGTCGGCTGGTATCGAAGTCACTCCCGCCCCTCGTGCAAATTCCAATTTTGTGGCACAGTAGTGTCCTCAGATGGCCGATTCCGGGAACTCCTCAAACGCGGGGCGCGTTGCCTTCACGTATCCTGACTTTTCCCTTTACCAGCTGGCGCGTTTTCTTGTCGTAGCCGGCCTCGAAATGCAGTCGGTCGCGGTTGGCTGGCAAATCTACGAAATTACGAGGCGCCCGCTGGACCTGGGCCTTGTAGGCCTTGCCCAGTTCTCGCCGGGCATCCTGCTCTTTCTGGCCACGGGGCACGCCGCGGACACCTTTAATCGACGGAAACTTTTGATGGGCTGCTACGCGGGGTTTGGCGTCTGCTCGGCGCTGTTGCTTTTCTACGCCCTCAGCGGATTGCGAACCGTCTTACCCATGTACGGCGTCGTGATTTTGCTTGGGGTGGTGCGGGCCTTTAACAATCCTGCCAGCCGGTCGCTCTTGCCGCAGATCGTTTCCGAAGAGCACCTGCAGAATGCCATCGCCTGGAACAGTTCCGTGAACCAGGGCGGAACGATTCTGGGCCCATCACTCGGCGGCCTGATCTACGCCGTCGCCAAAGGACCGGCTGCGGTTTACACAACTTCCATGCTGGCGGCGGCAGCAGCGGCATTCCTCATGTCGCAAGTCAAGCTTCGGGCCAGGGCCAGGCCGAGGGAGCCGCTCAGCCTGAAATCCGTGCTGGCCGGGCTTCGCTATATCGGCCAAAAGAAACTCATCCTCGGATCCATTTCGCTGGACCTTTTCGCTGTCCTGCTGGGCGGCGCAGTCGCGCTCTTGCCTGTGTTCGCCAGCGAAGTTCTCCGCACTGGCCCGTGGGGCCTGGGCCTGTTGCGCGCGTCTCCCGCGATCGGCGCGGGCAGCATGGCGCTGCTCCTGGCGCACCGGCCTTTCCGCAGCCGCGCCGGTTTGACGATGTTGTGGTGCGTAGGGGGCTTCGGAGCCTTCACGATTCTCTTCGGCATTTCTCGAAGTTTGGTTCTCTCCATGGTGGCGCTCATCCTGGTCGGGTCCATGGACATGGTCAGCGTCGTGGTGCGCTCCACGCTAGTACAGCTTGCCACGCCGGATGAAATGCGCGGACGCGTGAGCGCCGTGGAGATGATCTTCATCGGCGCCTCCAACGAAATCGGCCAGTTTGAATCCGGTCTCACGGCGCAGTGGTTCGGGGCCGTTCCCGCGGTCATATTGGGCGGAGTCGGAACGCTTCTCATCACTGC
>PMOP01000262.1 GCA_003161495.1 Acidobacteriota bacterium
TTCAAATTTGAGATTTGAAATTTGAAATAGAAACGTTCGCGCGGCGCCCGTCGCTCGATCCGGTCTTTTGCTTCGGAATGGAGTGTGACTTTCATTTAGGAAGCGGGCTAGGAAGCTAGCAGCTTTTCCGCGATACTCACGGCGGTTGCTGCCGGAACGCGCAAATTGTCCGCGGCGCCCCACAGCCACACTCCGGTTTCGATGCCGGGATCGCGCTCCGGTTGCCTCAGCACGGGGCGCACTTCGCCGACGATGTTCACGTTGGTGGGCGGCTCGTCCTTCGCACGCGCCACCTTTAATCCCGCGGCTCGCAAACGGGCCGATAGATCTTCCAATTCGGGAGCGGCCTTGAATTCCGCATACGCCGTAAATGCGTGCGAATAGAATACCGGGGCCTGGACCAGCATGATCGCAGGGACCGGCGCGCGGCCCACTAAATACCTTTTTGATTCGCTGGCAATTTTTGCGCGCGCGTCGGCCAGCTTTATCCTGCTTTCCGGGCCGTAGCTGGAAAGCATGTTAAATCCAACTTGCGCGTCGAAAACGGTTTGCGAAACAGGCTGGAACGACAGGAGTTTTACTACCTGGCTTTCCAGTTCTTTAATCGCTTCCGGGCCAACTTCCGACACGGGTTGAAGCACGGTCACGACCAGGTGCTCGAGACCGACCGGCGCGAGAGCCGCGGAAATGGATATGGCCACATCGGCGGGAGCGGACGGGACGACAAACAAGCTCTGCGGTTCGCCGGGCGGGACGCTTTCCGCGGGAGACGACAGCACCGCATCCAGCGTGGGGATCCACGGCCTGGACTTTGGGTCCGCCACGAGGCCGCCGCTCAGGTCGATTACGACCGCGCCGGCGCGGCGCGCTTCCGCGGCATGACGCCTGGAGAATTCCGGCGATCCGGTAAAAAACGCGAAGCGCACGCGCTCAAAACTATCCTGCGTTACTGTTTCGATGACAGCGGGTTCCCCGCCGACTTCGGCGAGCGTTCCGGCGACGAATTCCTCGTCGACGAGACGAATATCGATGGCGGGAAAATTGGACTCTTCCAGCCACAAATTTAATTCCTTGCCGAGGAGCGAAGACGCTCCGGCGATGGCCACGCGAACCGCTTCTTTAGGGGCAGTCATGTCTTGGCGGGATGCGAGACCAGGTAATGGCGAACCATGCGCACCAGATGAAGCGCAAGACCGGAGGCGACAAACGAAGTGGCAATCACCATCAGCACCACTTCCGAGTAGGCGACAATCAGCCAGACGAGCAGCCCGATCACGATAACGAAAACGGATCTTTGGCGCGCCGCCATGGGAAGATCCTTGAAGCTGCGATAGCGCACCGTACTGGACATCAGGGCCGCATCCACGATGACGACAATCATCCAGAATACCGACCAGCGCCAGTCCTCAATCGGCAATTTGATCGCATGGACCGTGGCCGCAATCAGCCCCGCGGCCGCCGGGCAAGGCAGGCCCACGAAGTATTTTGATCCCGTGCCGGGCGCCATTCCCTGAATATTGAACCGGGCCAGACGCCAGGCGCAGCAGATCACAAACACCAGCGCCACCCACCAGCCGATCGCGTGCAATCGCCGTATGTCCAGGAATTCGGTCTCGGCAATTCCGCGCACCCCCCAAGTGAAGGCGAGCGCTGCCGGAGCGATTCCAAAGCTGACCATGTCGGCGAGAGAGTCAAACTGCTTGCCGAATTCGCTGCTGGTGTGCGTGGCCCGGGCCACGAAGCCGTCGAAGGAATCGAAAACGATGGCCAGGCCGATGGCCTTGGCCGCGTTGTCCAGGTCCGTGCCGCCGCCCTTGAGCGTGGCCATGACGGCGTAAAAGCCGCAAAGCATGTTGGCCACGGTCATGGAGCTGGGCAAAAGATAGATGCCGCGGCGGAGCTTGAGATTGGCTCGCCGGGCGCCGGGAAAACCGAGTTCGTGCTGTTCGGATTCGCTCATTTCCATCGCGCCAGTGCGCTGGCGCCTCCGGCAACGTGCTGGCCGGGGCGCACAAGAATTTCGACGCCTTCAGGGAGCCAAATATCCATGCGCGAACCGAAGCGTATCATACCCACGCGTTCTCCTCGAACCACGGAATTGCCAATCGATTTCCAGCACACAATACGCCGCGCGACCCATCCGGCAATCTGTTTGAAGACGACTTCCCCGTGGTCGCTCTGCACGTAAAACGAGTTCTGCTCGTTTTCCGCCGAGGCCCGGCCGCGCATGGCCGCGTAAAACTTGCCGGTGCGATACTCGATGGCGGTAATGCGCCCCCCTACCGGCGACCGGTTGACGTGCACGTCGAAGATCGAAAGAAACACGCTGATGCGGAGGCCGAGTTTCCCATGGAGCGATTCTTCCACGACTTCCATGATGCGCCCGTCCGCCGGAGAGACGATCAAGTTCGGGTCCGCAGGCGGCGTCCTTTCAGGATTGCGAAAGAAGAACATCACGAAAAGGCCGAGAAAAATCAGCACGCCGCCCAGCCAGTACCACTGCAAAAGGACCGCGACGACGCCGACAAGCAGCGGCGGCGCGGCAAACTTGTAGCCGTCCTTTACCATGCACTTCCTTGTCAGGAGGAAAAATGGCGACACTCCTGGTGGGTCCAGGAATATTCTATCTCAATTTGACGATGTCTCGGAGAGTTAGCGAGGCGCCGGACGATTCAAGCGTTGCGCGATGTGGCGCTCCATCGCGTCTTTGACTCGCAATTTTAATTTTTTGAGGGTGGCTTCCTGCTGCAGGTCTTCCAGATTCAGGTAGGGAGAGTGCGAAAGCTGTCTTAGCTGGGCCTCGTATTCCGAATGCATTTGCATGAGCTTCTGAAACTCTTGGTCATATGTCAGAAGTTGCTCGCGTATCTCCCGAGTCAAGGTGGGCATACTGTGCCTCCTGAAAAATCCGAATTGTGAATGGGGTGTTACATGCTAAGGCGAAACTAGCACAATACAGCGCAGCCGCCAAGCACAAATCAGGAAAAATTACGATTTCATTCCTGATTGGTGCACACGAGAAGCACCGCGCCTTCCACGGGATCGCGATAATAATTTGCCCGGCGGCCGCAATCGCGGAATCCCATATGCGCGTAAAAAGCGATTCCTCCTTCGTTGGACTCGCGAACTTCCAAATAGGTTTGGCGAGCGCCCGCGGTTCGCGCGGATTGGAAAGCGGCGCGCACCAATTGGGTTGCGATGCCCTGCCGGCGACTTGCTTTGCCGACAGCCAAATTTAATATCTCGAATTCGTCCGCCACGACTCGGCCGATTAAAATTCCCGCGACTCGTCCATCCAGTTCCGCCGCCAAAGCGATTCCACTCGAAGCCGATTCCAAAAGGCTTGCTCTTGACCAT
>PMOP01000147.1 GCA_003161495.1 Acidobacteriota bacterium
GGCACGCGCTACTGCTCGAACAATTGCCCGTACAAAGTCCGCCGCTTCAACTTCTACCTCTATTCGGATTGGGATACGCCAAGCATGTTCGGCATGCGCAATCCCAATGTGACCGTGCGCAGCCGCGGCGTGATGGAAAAATGCTCCTACTGCGTGCAGCGCATCAACGCGGTAAAAATCGACGCGGAAAAGGAAGACCGCCCGATCCGCGACGGCGAAATTGTCACCGCCTGCCAACAGTCCTGCCCATCGGAAGCGATCGTGTTCGGAAACATCAACGATCCCGAGAGCCGCGTCGCCAAGCTGAAGGCCAAGAACCGGAATTACAAATTGCTGGAAGAACTGAATACGCGGCCGCGGACGACGTATCTGGCCAAGCTGCGCAACCCGAACCCGGAGATTGAAAAGACGTCAGCAGTCTAGAGCGGAATGACACATGGCAGATAGCCCAAGCGACAAACTGGCGGCGGCAGAATTCGCGAACGCGCCGATTCTAGGCCCGGGACACGATTTCGCTTCCGTCACCGACAAGATCAGTTCCATTGTGCTTTCGGGTCGCACCCCGAAATGGTGGATCGTCGGTTTTCTGATTTCTTTTGCGCTGGTCATGCTCCTGATGGTGTCAGTTACCTACCTCCTGGTTGCAGGCGTGGGTATCTGGGGCATTCAGATTCCCATTGGTTGGGGCTTCGCCATCATTAATTTCGTCTGGTGGATCGGTATCGGCCACGCCGGCACGCTGATTTCCGCGATTTTGCTTTTGTTGCGCCAGCAATGGCGCACTTCCATCAACCGCTTTGCGGAAGCGATGACGCTCTTCGCCGTTTCCTGCGCGGGAATATTTCCGCTGATCCACATGGGCCGGCCGTGGCTCGGCTACTGGCTTTTTCCTTATCCCGACACGATGAAGATGTGGCCCAATTTTCGCAGCCCGCTCGTGTGGGACGCGTTCGCGGTTTCCACTTATGCGACCGTGTCGCTGCTGTTCTGGTTCATCGGACTCATTCCTGACCTGGCCACGCTGCGCGACCGGGCAAAAAATCGCCCCGCGAAAATGATTTACGGTTTGCTGGCGATGGGCTGGCGCGGCTCGGCCGTTCACTGGGAGCGGCACGAAACGGCTTCGCTGCTTCTGGCCGGCCTGGCGACGCCGCTGGTTCTCTCCGTGCACACGATCGTGAGTTTTGACTTCGCCATCGCCATCGTCCCCGGATGGCACGCCACGATATTTCCGCCTTACTTCGTTGCAGGCGCGATTTATGCGGGATTTGCCATGGTGCTTACGCTTTCCATTCCCATACGGAAACTTTTCCGGTTGGAAGATTTCATCACCATGCGCCACCTGGACAATATGGGCAAGGTGCTGCTGGCGACGGGGCTCATCGTCGGCTATGGCTACATGATGGAAGCGTTCTCCGCGTTCTACAGCGGCAATCAGTACGAGCGCTTCATGATCCTGAACCGCATGACGGGACCTTATGCACCGATGTACTGGATACTGATCGCCTGCAACATCGTGACGCCTCAATTTTTGTGGTTCCGAAAAATCCGGTCAAAAGTGGGCGCGCTCTTTGCCATCGCCATGGTCGTGAACATGGGCATGTGGCTCGAGCGCTTTGTCATTGTGGTGACCAGCCTGCACCGCGATTTCCTCCCTTCATCCTGGGGATTGTATTACCCGACCCGGTGGGACATTTTCACGTTTGTCGGAACGATAGGGCTCTTCCTGTTCCTGGTGTTCCTCTTCCTCCGCTACTTGCCGCTGATTTCCATTTTCGAAATGCGAACGCTGGTGGCAAGCGAGGAAGAGAAGAGGGCGGCCGAATGACACGCGCCGTGAGATTTTATTTTTCCACGATGGCGAAGGTGCAATGAAGCAACTGGAAACCATTTACGGATTGATGGCGGAGTTCACCACTCCCGAGCAATTGCTCGAGGCGGCTCGCCAGACGCATGACGCGGGATACCGCCGCATCGACGCGTTTGCGCCGTTCCCCATCGAAGGCCTCGCGCACGCCGTCGGCTTTCATCGCACGCGATTGCCGCTCGTGGTGTTATTGGCGGGGATGGTCGGCGCAGGCTCGGGATTTTTCTTGCAGTATTACGCCGCCGCGGTGAGTTATCCCATCAATGTCGGCGGCAGGCCCATGAATAGTTGGCCCGCATTTATTCCTGTCACGTTTGAAATGACGATCCTCTTTGCCGCGGCCGCCGCCGTATTCGGCATGCTGGCCATGAACGGATTGCCGACGCCTTATCACCCGGTTTTCAATGTGCCGCGATTCGCGCTGGCTTCTCGCGACCGGTTCTTTCTTTGCATCAAGGCTCGCGACCCGATGTTTGACCTCGAATTGACACGGAAATTCATGCTGACGCTCAACCCGCGCGAGGTGTCCGAAATTGAACCCTAGCGCGAATTCGCGGAAACATTTCGCGGGCGGGTGGATGCTCGTCTCCCTGGCGCTTCTATTTGTGTGCGCCGGATGCCGCCTCGATATGCACGTGCAGCCGCGCTACAACCCGTACGATCCCACCGATTTTTTTGGCGACGGCCAGTCCGCGCGATTGCCCGTTCCTGGGACAGTGCCTCGCGGAGAATTGAAGCTGGGCGCGCAGGAATTGCTGTACACCGGGAAAGTAGGAGGCCAGCCCTCGGAAGCGTTTCCGTATCCCGTGACAAAGGAAATGGTGGAACGCGGCCGCGAACGCTACAACGTGTTCTGCTCGCCCTGCCACGGATTTTCCGGCGAGGGTGACGGCATGATCGTGCAGCGCGGATTCCGCCATCCGCCCTCGCTTCATGACGACCGCCTGCGCACGTCGCCCGCGGGACATTACTTTGACGTGATCACGAACGGGTTTGGCGTGATGTATCCGTACGGCTACCGCGTGCCGCCGCGCGACCGCTGGGCCATCATCGCCTACATTCGCGCGCTCCAACTCAGCCGGCAAGTCCCGATTGACGACGTGCCGGAAGCGGAACGCACCAAATTGACGAGCCAACCGAAATGAGCGAAACCATGGAAACACCGTTGAACCTCGAAGCGCTGCCGATGCGGCTGGCTCTCGCGGGTGCCGTGCTCATGGCGATATGCGTCGCCGCCGGCGTTGCGGACAGCGCGGAATTTTTTCATTCCTATCTGATTGCTTTTCTGTTTTGGCTTGGAATCACGCTCGGATCCCTCGCCCTTTTGATGGTACAGCATCTGACGGGAGGGAGATGGGCGCTCGTCATTCGCCGAATTCTGGAAGCGGGCACTCGCACGCTTCCACTCATGGCCATTGCCGCGCTGCCGCTTCTCGCGGGGATGAAGACGCTGTACAGTTGGTCGCGCCCCGGCCAGACCGATCCGGTCATTTTGGCCAAGCAATCCTATCTCAATCCCGAATTTTTCATTGTGCGCATGGTTTTCTATTTCGCTATCTGGTTCACGCTCGCCTATTTCTTGAACAAATGGTCGCGCCAGGAGGACTCGGGCGAGGCGGGGCTCGCGCTTTGGATGCGCCTCGAAGGATTGAGCGGAATCGGATTGGTGATTTACGGATTTACCGTTACGTTCGCGAGCATTGACTGGGTCATGTCGCTCGAACCCCAGTGGTACTCCACGATTTACGGCCTGCTGTTCATGGTTGGGCAAGCGCTCACCGCCATGGCATTTTCCATCACCATGCTGGTCTGGCTTTCCAACCGCAAACCACTTTCCCAGGTCGTGCGGCCCGCGCAATTTCAGGACCTGGGCAGCTTTTTGCTCACGTTCGTGATGCTCTGGGCCTATCTGGAATTCTCGCAATTCCTGATCATCTGGGGCGGAAACCTATCCGATGAAATTCCCTGGTACATCCGCAGAATGGAAGGCGTTTGGGGACACGTGGGACTGCTGCTCGTCATCCTGAGTTTCTTCTTTCCGTTTTTTCTGCTGCTGTTCCGGCATGTGAAGCAAAGAACGCGTTCGCTCCTGATCGTCGCTTTGCTGGTCCTGATGATGCGCCTCGTGGACATGTACTGGATGGTATTACCGGCGTTCGGCGGCGGAAATGTGCGGCTCACTTGGATGGACGTGGCGCTGCCGTTCGGCATGGGCGGGATCTGGTTCGCCTATTTCCTCTGGCAGTTGCAGCGCATGCCGCTTTTGCCGGTCCACGATCCGCGCATGGAAGAAATTACCGCGCAGGCGGTTGAACATGGCTAAACCACACAACGTCCCCGCACCCGCATCCGGCTATGAAACGCGCGACGCAAATGCGGGCGGCATATTTAAATTTCTCGTGGCCCTGGGCATCGTCCTCGTGGCTACAGCTTTGGTCTGCTGGGGAATGTTCCGCTTTTTTTCAGCACACGCCATGAATCAGGCTGCGTCCGATTCTCCTTTTGCGGATACGCGGCAATTGCCGCTCGGCCCGCAGCTGCAAGTGAATCCTCGCGAGGACTGGCTGAAATTCCGTGAAGAGCAGGAGCAGTCTCTCGAAACCTACGCGTGGGAAAATCGCACCGCCGGAACCGTGCGCGTGCCGATTGAGGAAGCTATGGAGTTGCTCGTGAAAAAGGGACTGCCGGTGCAGGGCGCGCCTTCAGAGCAGCAACCTGCGCCGCCGCCCGCTGCCGATGCAAAGAAGCAGGCGCCGGAAGGGGGCAAGAAGCCATGAGATGCAGATTTTATGCCGCCGCAATGTTCTTAAGCCTGATCGCTTTCGGTGGCGTTTCCGCAAACGCGCAGCAGACAAATATGCCGGCGATCTTGAATAGAGTCGGCATCACGCAAAATCTGAACGCGCGGATTCCGCCGGACCTCATGTTCCGAGACGAGTCGGGAAAATCCGTTCGGATCGGCGACTTTTTCAGGCAAAAGCCCGTCGTGCTTTCGCTCGTCTACTTCGATTGTCCCGCGCTGTGCACGGAAGTTCTGAACGGGGAATTGCGCACGATGAAAGCGATCTCGCTCGATCTCGGCAAGGACTTCGAAGCGGTGACAGTCAGCTTCGAGCCAAAAGATACCCCGGCCCTTGCCAAAGCGAAGCGCGACGTTTACCTCGGACAATATGACCGCCCCGGCGCTACGGATCACTGGCACTTCCTGACAGGCGACCAGCAATCGATCGACGCCCTCACCGATGCGGTCGGCTTTCGCTACACCTACGATTCGTCGATCCGCCAGTATGCGCATGCCGCCGCAATTCTCGTGCTTACGCCGGACGGACGCATCGATCGCTATTTTTACGGAGTAGTTTATCCGGCGCGGGACGTGCGCCTCGGACTCGTCGAAGCCTCCGAAGGCAAGATCGGAACTGTGACCGATCACGCGCTGCTTTATTGCTACCAGTACGATCCCATGACCGGCAAATACGGCGTGGTGGTGATGAATGTGCTGCGCGCGGCCGGCGGCTTAACCGTGCTGATCCTTGGAATTTTCATGACCCTGATGTTTCTTCGTGAACGCAAACGCCCGGCCGGCATTTCTCCGGCGGCCGGCGCCAAGTCGCGCTAAAGATGAGTGAAGTGAGGATACGAGCTTGATGCAAAGCTTTCCATTTCAGCCGGAACAGGCTTCCTCGATCGCGAAGTCGGTGGACCAGCTGTATTTGTTTCTGACAGCCGTCACGCTGTTTTTTACGGCCCTGATTTTCTCCATCATTTTTTATTTCATGGTCAAGTACCGGAGGCGCTCGCCGAACGAGCGCCCCAAGGCAATCGAAGGATCGTTCCCTCTTGAGGTTCTTTGGACAGCAATCCCCACGCTGATCGTCGCGCTGATTTTTGTTTGGAGCTCTGTATTGTATTTCCGGAACGCGGAGCCGCCCAAGGGCGCGATGGAAATTTTCGTCACGGGGAAGCAGTGGATGTGGAAGGTCGAGCACCCGGAAGGGCAGCGAGAAATTAACGAGCTGCACGTGCCGCTCGGCCGGCCGGTCAAGTTGACCATGACTTCGGAGGACGTGATCCACGATTTTTTTGTTCCGGCGTTCCGTGTGAAGAAGGACGTTCTGCCCGGACGCTATACGACGCTCTGGTTTGAGGCCACCAAGGTTGGCACGTTCCATTTGTTTTGCGCGCAGTATTGCGGCGCTTTTCACGCGGGCATGATCGGCTCGATCATCGTCCAGGAACCCGACGAATATGAGCGCTGGCTCGCGGGAGGCGCGCCGGGCGAGTCGGTAGAGCAGGCGGGAGAAAAAGTATTCCAGGCGAGCGGCTGTCCCACCTGCCATGTGGCCGACGGCACAGGCCTCGGGCCGTCCCTGCTGGGTGTGTATGGAAATCCCGTCAAGCTGACCACGGGAGAAACCGTCGCCGCGGATGATGCGTACATGCGCGAATCGATCCTATTGCCCAAGGCTAAAATCGTTCTGGGCTACAGCCCGATCATGCCGTCGTTTCAGGGGCAGATGACGGACGAGCAGCTCAACAATGTGATCGCCTATCTTCGCGCGCTGGGCAAGGCGCAACCGAAGCCAAAGGAAGAGGGGAAGCAATGAGTACGGCCACGCTGGAACCACGCGTGCACGCTCCGAGAAATTATCTGAACGCGGACTACGGCTGGAAGTCCTGGCTGTTTACGCTGGACCACAAGCGCATCGCGCTGCTGTACATGGTGTCGGTCTCGTTCTTCTTCATCATCGGCGGATCGTTCGCCGTGCTGATGCGCATTCACCTCGTCGAGCCGCAGGGCGCGCTCGTGCAGCCGGAGACCTACAACAAGCTGTTCACGCTGCACGGCATCGTGATGATTTTCTTTTTCCTGATTCCGTCGATCCCCGCGGTCCTGGGAAATTTTCTGGTTCCCCTGATGGTAGGCGCGCGCGACCTGGCCTTTCCGAAACTTAATTTGCTCAGCTGGTATATCTACATCGTGGGCGGCATGTTCACCTTGTATTCGGCGATTGCCGGCGGCGTCGATACCGGCTGGACATTCTACACGCCGTACAGCAGCACGTACTCGAATACGCAGGTCACCGCTGTCGCGATTGGCGTTTTCATTACCGGATTTTCCTCGATCCTCACAGGCCTTAATTTCATCGTTACGATTCACAAGATGCGCGCTCCCGGGCTCACCTGGTTCCGCATGCCGCTGTTCCTGTGGGCCATGTATGCGACCAGCATCATCATGGTGCTCGGTACGCCGGTGTTGGCGATCACCCTCTTTCTTCTCGCGCTCGAGCATCTGTTTCACGTGGGCATTTTCAGCCCGGCGCTCGGCGGAGATCCTTTGCTGTTCCAGCATCTCTTCTGGTTTTATTCGCACCCGGCCGTGTACATCATGATTTTGCCGGCGATGGGAGTCGTCAGCGAAATCATCGCCTGCTTTGCGAGGAAGCGAATTTTCGGATACAAAATCATCGCGTTTTCCAGCGTGGCCATCGCCGTTCTCGGATTCCTTGTCTGGGGACACCACATGTTTGTCACCGGGCAATCGGTTTACGCGGGCCTGATCTTCTCCATGCTGAGTTTCCTGGTCGCCATTCCGTCGGCTATCAAGGTGTTCAATTGGACTTCCACTTTATACAAGGGATCGATTTCCTACGAAGCGCCGATGTTGTATGCGCTGGGATTCATCGGCTTGTTCACCATGGGAGGATTGACGGGTCTGTTCCTGGCTTCGCTCGCGACTGACGTGCACCTCAACGGAACTTATTTCATCGTGGCCCACTTTCACTACATCATGGTCGGTGGAGCGGTGATGGGCTATCTCGGCGGGATTCATTTCTGGTGGCCGAAAATTTCCGGCAGAAAATATCCCGATATGTGGGCGCGCATAGGCGCGGTAATTATTTTTATCGGCTTCAATCTCACATTTTTCCCGCAATTTATTCTTGGTTATCTGGGCATGCCGCGGCGGTACGCGTTTTATCCCGCGGAATTCCAGGTGTTGAACGTGATGTCTTCCGCGGGCGCCACGGTTTTGGGAGTCGGCTATATGATTCCTTTGATTTACCTGATCTGGTCGATGCGCTACGGCCCGATCTCGGAGCCAAATCCGTGGGGCGCCACGGGCCTGGAATGGAAAACAGCGTCTCCGCCGCCCACGGAAAACTTTGCCCAGATTCCCGTGGTAACCGAAGAAGCCTACGCGTATGCGCCCGAGGAGGCTGCCGGTGACTGACGCCGAAGCGCACGCCCAACACGCCGGACTGGCGCACCAGTTTGAAGATCTCGATCAGCAGCAGGACGCCGACGCTCTCGGAATCTGGCTGTTCCTGGTCACCGAAATCATGTTCTTCGGTGGCCTTTTCGCGTCCTACGCAATTTACCGCTGGCTTTACTTTCCGGCCTTTCAGGGCGGCAGCCACATTTTGGACATCCGCTTGGGCGCCGCGAATACCATTATCCTGCTCGGCAGCAGTCTGACCATGGTGCTCTCCGTGCGCTCCGCGCAGGTTGGCAATCGCCGCGCCCTCATTCTGTTTCTTGTCGCCACGATGATTCTTGGCGGAATTTTCCTTGGCGTCAAAGCCTACGAGTACAATCAAAAATTCGTGGAGCACGTAGTTCCCAGCCTGGATTGGGCGCCGGAAGGGCAAACTCTCGCTCGTCTCGCTCCTGGCGGCCTCGAGCACGCCCAGATGTATTTCGTTTTCTATTTCGCGATGACCGGACTGCACGCGATTCACATGATTATTGGCATGGGCCTGCTGCTCTGGCTGGTTTTCCGGGCCAGAAAAAACGATTTCACGCCGCACTACTTCGCGCCGGTCGAAGTCGTCGGCTTGTACTGGCACTTCGTCGATATTGTCTGGATTTTTTTGTTTCCGTTGCTCTACTTGATAGGCGGGCGCTACTAATGTCTCAACCCATTGTGCCGCAAAAAACGTACGTCATGGTTTTTCTAGGGCTGATCGGCCTCACCATTTTGACCACGGGAGTGGCGTTCATCGATCTCGGACCGTTTAATACGGTGGCCGCGCTCGCCATCGCGTTTTCAAAAATGCTCCTGGTCGTTTTATTCTTTATGGGAGTGAGGCACAGCAGCGGCCTCGTGCGAATCATCCTGGTCGCCGGTTTTTTCTGGCTCGCCTTACTGATCGCCTTCACGATGAGCGACTACCGCACCCGTTCCTGGACTCCTGCCCCCGATTCCTGGTCCTCGAGTGCGCCGCCAACCCATCCCTAACTCGTCCCTTCTTTCTCTGTGCCCTCTGTGTTAAATGTTTTTTCCGTCTCGTCCCTTTTCCTTAAAATCCTTCAACACAGAGAACACGGAGGCACAAAAAAACCTGCGAAGGGGAAAATTTAAATGGACTTGGAATTTGCCGCGAAACAGAAAACCCGTCCGATTTCGCGGACGGGCTTCCCAGAGGGGAGAATAGTCCCGTGCCTATGCGCGGAAGGCACCAGAACTCTTTTGTCCTCGCGGGAAGTCTAGAGGACACGAAATAGGAATGTCAAGCGGAGAAATAGCAGAACCAGGACGATGATAAGCCCATTATAATAAGCAACTTAACAAAAATGCTCTAGCGCTGGATGAGATATTTCCGCCTGTTTTCAACAGGTTCTTGAGATTTTTAGTAGAAGTCCTTTGCCTTGATCGGTTTGCTGGAAATTCCCAATTGCAGGATTTCGATCTGCTTTTCGCGATCGAAAATCTTATTGGGAAGAAAAATTTTCGCCAATAGGCGAATTCCCCCAAAGCCGATTCCCGCGGCAACCGCGAACATCATAATCGCCCCGGTTCCCAGAAACGCTTCCACGATCATGCTGTTGATGCCAGGTTCGGTCAGCGTCTGCTTTGGCTCATCCCAGGTTACATTGCTCGCATAGCCGACCTGGTCGAGTATCTTATTCGCGGCCTGTCGCGATGTGGCCCCCGCCACTATGGCGATATAGGAGCTGACGCGCTTTCCAAAGAGCACGTTCTGCCCCGGTTGCACGTCACCGGGCGGGTCGAACACGAACCGCCGCAGCATCCCCTCGAATTTGAAAGCGGCGATCTGCTGCGTCGGATAGGAGGCAATAAGGAGCGTCTCATCCTTTCCGGCGACTTTGTAATGGGCGAGAATCGTCTCCGCGCTGTGGTCGAAGCCCATCCAGTCGTCCGTTCCGAGCGGAACGAAATGCGCCAGGCTCAGCGGGCCGATTACGTAGCGCTCAGATCCTTGCACACGCCCCTTTTCAGGCAGATGCTGGCCAATGAAAGGATACGGGGTGTGATCTGCTTTTTTATCCAGCACGTCGGCGAGTTGCTTCAGCTCCGCGTCCGATGGACGCGCCTGCTTGGCCGGAGCCGAAACATCCAGCACCATTTCTCCCACAACGATTAGCGCCCGATCTGGAGAAGCGCTGGCGTAAGAACCCAGGTCCGCGGGAGAAAGGACATCATTGCGAAGAAACGTGTAAGCGCCGTAAGCGGAACTTGGGTCGCGCAAGCGATAAAGCGTAACCGCAGCGGTTTGAGATCCCTGGGTGTAGGACCTCTGCTCGACGGATTTCACGATGTATTCACGAAACGCCGGCGTATCCGCTCCGAGAAGGGGATCGAGCCTTGCGGGTGGTACAGCCATGGAAGGCCCCGCGGCGGCCCAGCCCGCGAAAGTGGACGGCAAAAGACCCTGCGCCGCGGCCGGATGGGCCGCTGCCGCAAGGCAAAGCAGAACTAGACAAATCCGAAGTAGTCGGCGCATGTCGCTCTAAATTAGACGCTAGAAGTTTACTGCGAGTTCCCGGATCGCGCTACTTTTCCCGGAATATTTTCCGCGGCGGTGCGAATTTGGTTGGACGTGAGGCTATTCGTGCTCTGCAGATAAGTCTCAATCCCATGGTAAAGGCCGTCGGCCACTCGCTGGCGGTTTTCCGGCTTCTTCAGCCACTGCTCGTCGCTGGGATTGGAAAGGAACGAAATCTCAGCCAGCACGGAAGGCATGTCCGCGCCGATCAAGACGACAAAGGGAGCCTTGCGCACGCCGCGGTTACGTTCGCCGCGGTTGAGATTCTCCATGCGTTTGGATAGGGAATCCTGGATCATCGTGGCCAGGTCACGGGATTCCTCGATTTTTTCGTTGTTGGCGATTTTCTTGACGATGTCTTGCAGGTCGTGCACGCCATTGCCAGAGAGCGCGTTTTCACGGGAAGCGACTTCCATGGCATCGCTCGATCCAGTGAAGTTCAGGTAATAGGTTTCAATCCCGCGGGCATGGTGGTCCTGGCTGGAATTGGCATGGACGGAAATAAACAGGTCGGCCTTGGCTTCGTTCGCGATTTCCGTGCGGCGTTCGAGCGGAATGAAGGTGTCATCGGCGCGGGTGAATACCACCTCGGCGCTCGGCAGGCGTTGCTGAATGGTTTTGCCCAGCCGCAGGGCCACATCGAGACACAAATCTTTCTCCATGAAGCCGCTGGGCCCGATCGTCCCGGTATCGTGCCCGCCATGCCCAGCGTCGATCACAATCCGGCCGATCTTCAGGCCCAATGCGCGCGTCAGGGAATGCTGCCCGTCGCGCGTCAACTCAGGAATGGGAGGAGGCCCCATCTCTTCCGCCTGATCGTGAGCGGACTTTGCCGCGCGGCTCGATTTTTTCGGCCAAACGGGATGAGCCGGAAGCGGTAAAATTTCCGGGTCAAGAGCATTCGCCGCTGCCGACAATTTGTCCGAGTTTTCCGCTTCACTGTGTTGCGCCTTGTCGGATTTGGCGGGAGCAGTTGCGGCATTTTTCTGCGAATTCTTCACCGGATTATTCGGCGATTTGTTTGGCGCGGGTTCCGCACTGGTCTTGGCGTCGGCAATTGCCGCAGGAATTTGGGTAGCCTGCGATTGGGCCGGAACTTCCGAGGCGGAAGCAGGCGGGGCGGCGGCGGATTTGGCGGCAGATTTTTCAGGCCCTGTGGGCAAAGCCTTGGCGACGGTTTCCTTTGCCGGCGGCTCGGGTTTTACAGGTGGCAGGTTTGCAGTTGTCGGTCCAGGCGCGGGAACGGTATCGCGCGCGGCCGATTCAGCTTCCGCGGAAGTGCCGTACACATCCACAACCAGGCGATACGGATCGGGCAGCAAAAACACGGAGTAATCGGTGACGCGGTTGACTTCCAGCACAATGCGCACGACGCCGGATTGGTTTTGCGCAACGCGGACAGACTTCAGAAATCCGACTCCCAGATCGATTGGCTTATGCAGCAGGGTGGAATTGATCTTCGCGCCTTCAATGTCAAAATAAATCCGGTCGGGCTGCGAAATGCGCGCCGCCTGATACTTCACTTTCGCTCCAACATCGATCACGATGCGGGTATAGGTGTCGGCGTTCCAGGTGCGAATCCGGGAAACCTGCGGGCCGGAGTTGTCCGCTGCAACATTTTCCGCGGAAGCGCCTGGCCTGGTGTCCGTCGCGGGAGCTGTTTTATCCGCGGAGATATTCTTGGGAATCATCCGGTCCGCGCGATCCCTGGCGGCAGGGGATGGCGGGGGCAAATTGGCCGCGGCGGTTTCCGCGGGCAATTTATCCTTGTCCAGGATGGCGCGAACTTCAGCGGCATGCGGCGAATGCGGGTGCAGCGACAAGAACTGTTCGTACGATTTGCGCGCGAGTGCGGAATCGTGCAAGTCATCCTGCTGGATATGGGCGATGGCCAGCAGCGTATCCTCGCGGTATTTACTGGTTGGATATTCCTTTAAGAGGAACTGAAAGGAGTCGATCGAGCGTTGATAATATTTTGCGTCAAAGAGATCGCCCATCGTGCGGAACAGTTCCGCCACTTCATTGAGCGAAGCCGGAACGTTTTCGGCATGCGAAGTAATCAGGTACACGCGCTGATATTCAATTACCAGGCCGGTGTATTCCTTGAGCGTGCGCGCGCTTTCCGGGCGGGCTTCGAGCGCCTCGCGGGCTTTTTCCGCGCGCTCAAATTGTGCCTTGGCCGCATCGCGGCGGGAAGAATTGTTTTCATCGGCGCGGCTAACGAGGGAAAAAAGCGACAAGACAACAGCGGACGCGAAAATGACGCGCAGGATTGGCCGGATTGTAGCGGCTTGTTGCCGCAACGTCTGCCTCATTCGTTCGTAAACACGACCCGTCCGTCTGCTTCCACCGCGCGGTAAATAGGACGCCGCTGGTCAAATGCGCGGGGAAGGCGATCGGATCCGGGACGGAAGTAGGAATCGGTTACCTTCTGAACGTATTCACGCGTTTCTCGATACCTCGGGACGCCCCCTGCGCGATCCACGGCGCCCGGCCCTGCATTATACGCCGCCAGGGCCTTGTCGAGGTCGCCATTATACCGCTCCAGGAGCATATGGAGGTAGTGAACTCCGCCATCGAGATTCTGCTTGGCATCAAACGCGTTATTTACGCCCAACTGCTGCGCAGTCCCGGGAACCAGTTGCATCAACCCACGCGCGCCCTTGCTGGAAATGGCGCTGGTATTCCAGTTCGATTCCGTCTGGATCACGGCTCGAACCAGCGCCGGATCCACCCGATAACGATCGGAAACCTCGCGAATCATGACCTCGATCTTAGCCCGATTGCCTCGCTCAGCGGCGGACATCTCGGGAGACTCGCCAAAGGACGGCTGGGTTGTGCCTAGCGCAAACCCTGTCGGAGTAAAACCCTTCGGTAGGATGGCTTTTATCGGTCGGACTACAAAAGCGGGGTTCGAGTTGATGAAGACCCGCTTGCCGCCATCGTCCTTGTAGGAAACGATCTGGCCCTGAACAGGATTCGCCCATAAGGCCAGCATTCCCAACAGGATTGCCACCGAATTGGAGAGTGCGCGCATAGTATTCAGTTCTGGGAAGGCAGTGCGATTCTGCTTCCGATTGAGACAGACCAATCACCGCGACGGGGAGAGAGAACCTCGCCCCGGACGTTCCTGGCACTACCCTAAAATTATAACAACCCGTCAAGGAGGGGGTATACGTGGTCTAGGGCACTTTTTAGGGCTGATGTGTCCTTTCCGCCAGCCTCTGCCAAGTCGGGCCTGCCGCCGCCGGAGCCGCCCACTTCCTTGGCAATAGCCTGTATTACCTTTCCTGCGTGTAGCTTAGAGGTAAGGTCCTTGGTAACGCCGGCCAAAAGGGCTACTTTGCCGTCCTCGATGGTCCCCAGGACGACGACCCCGGACCCGAGCTTCTGGCGCAGGCTGTCCACGAGCTGGCGCATGGCCTCGCGGTCCACCCCTTCGAGCTGGGCTGAAACGACCTTGACGCCCTTTATTGTGCGGGCCTGGGCGGCCAATTCGTCCAGTTTGGAGAGGGCGCCCTTGCGCTTCATGGTCTCCAGCTGCTTTTCGAGTTGTTTTTGCGTTTGCTCGGTACGCTCGATGGCGGCGGCCAGATTTTCTTCGTTCACGCCCATGCGTGAGGAAATTTCACGCAGGAGTTGCTGGGCGCGCTGATAGTCGGCAAGAGCTGCCGCACCGGTGATGGCTTCGATGCGGCGAACGCCGGCAGCGGCGGATTGCTCGACCACGATTTTGAAGACGCCGATGTCGCCCGTGCGTCTGACGTGAGTGCCGCCGCACAGCTCCTTGCTGTAGAAGCCGCGTGGCGCCGAAGCGTCGGGAATCGTTACCACGCGGACGTTCTGTTCCGGGTAGCGGTCGCCAAAAAAGGCGAGCGCGCCGGAAGCGAGCGCGTCATCCAGCGTGGTGATGTTCGTTTGCATTTCGCTGTTGAGCAAAATTTCATCGTTCACCTGCTGCTCGATGTCGCGCAATTCCGCTGGATCGATCGCCGCAAAATGCGAAAAATCGAATCGCAGTCGCGCCGGCTCGACGAGAGAGCCCGCTTGCTTGACGTGCGTGCCTAGAATGTTGCGCAGTGCCGCATGCATCAGGTGCGTCCCCGTGTGGTTGCGCTTGATGTGTTCGCGCCGCGCGCCGTCGGCGTCGCCCGCGACAAGGTCGCCCACCACAAGTTTTTCCTTGGCCACGACGCGGTGCGCGATCAAGCCGGAAACGGGATAGTAAGCGCCACGCACGTCGGCAATATGCATTGTGTGTTCATTGTTCCAGAGCGTGCCGATATCGGAAACTTGTCCGCCCGATTCCGCGTAAAACACGGTGCGATCTAAGATTACTTCGCCTTCCGCCCCGGCTTCTAATTCATTTACCGCGCCCTCTTTCGTAACGATCGCCTCAATGCGGCGATTCTTCGCAGTTGTTTCAAAATAAAAATCAGGTTCCGTACGAAACCTCTCGGCAAGCTTCGCGTAAATCGGATTCGCGACGTCCTTGTGCCCGCCTTTCCAGGATGCTCGCGCGCGAGTGCGCTGCTCTTGCATCGCGGCATCGAAACCTTCCTGGTCAAATTCCAATCGAATGTCTCGTACGGCGTCAACAATGAAATCCAGGGGCAGTCCATATGTATCGTAGAGCTTGAAAGCGCTTTTTCCTGAAAATGTCCGAACAGCCGTAGCATGCTTCATTGCAGCTATTAAAGCGGCTGTGCTTTGACTGTTAGGGATGCTGCCGGATGCCTCGTGGGCCAGATATTCCTCAGATCTAGTATCCTTCTTGCTCAATTGTTCGGCCAAGTCTTCATCTAGCTTCTTCAAGCCAATGGCGAGAGTATGGGCGAATCGAGTTTCTTCTGCATGAACAATCTTCGAGACTCGGTTGATAGAGTCGTTCAGTTCGGGATAGGCGTCGCGCATCGCGGTATGAACTGCGCGCGCCATCTCAGACATAAACGGCTCATTTGAGCCGAGCAGCCGTCCGTGGCGTATCCCGCGGCGCATAATCTTCCGAAGGACATAGCCTCGGCCTTCGTTGGAAGGAACAACGCCGTCAGAAATCAAGAATGTCGACGCGCGCGCATGGTCGGCAATGATGCGCAGGGATGCATCGCTTCGTGGCGATGCGCCGGGACGAGTCTCAGTGAGTTCGCCGGCGCGCTGGATGAGCGGCACAAACAAATCTGTATCGAAATTGCTGATTTTGCCTTGCAACACGGCAGCGAGTCGTTCAAGGCCGGCTCCGGTATCGATCGAAGGCTTTGGCAGCGGCTCGACCGTGCCGGAGGCGTCGCGGTTGAACTGCATGAAGACGAGGTTCCAGATTTCGACGTAGCGGCCGCAGTCGCAGCCGAATTTGCAATCCGTGTGGCCTTGATCGGATGCGGCGGGGCCCATGTCGTAGTGGATTTCGCTGCAGGGGCCGCAGGGGCCGGTGTCGCCCATAGCCCAGAAATTTTCTTTCAGGCCGGGGACGGGAACCACGCTACCGCGTGGAGCGCCCACGTTTACCCACAGGTTTAGAGCTTCTTCGTCGACGCCCAAAACTTTTCCCGGAGCAACTTCGGCGCCACCAAACACAGTAAAAGTCAGCTTGTCTACGGGAATTCCGAACCAATTTGGCGAGGTGATGAGCTCCCAGGCGTAGGCGACCGCGTCTTTCTTGAAATAATCGCCGAAGGAAAAATTTCCAAGCATTTCAAAAAACGTGTGATGGCGGTTGGTAAAGCCGACATTTTCAAGGTCGTTGTGCTTGCCGCCGGCGCGCACACATTTTTGCGACGACGTGGCGCGCGTGTAGTCGCGCTGTTCAAGGCCCAGAAAAACGTCCTTGAACTGGTTCATCCCAGCGTTGGTGAACAGCAGCGTGGGGTCGTTCGTCGGAACGAGCGACGAGCTGCGCACGACGCGGTGGCCGCGGTCGGCGAAGAATTTCAGGAACGTGCTGCGAATTTCGTTGCCGCTGGGCAAGGGGACCTCTGTGATTCCTGACTTGTGATTTGTGAGTCGTGACTGGTGACTAGTGATCGGTGACTGGTGAAAGAAGAAGCGCGCATCCTTCCTGGTTCACCATTCCATTCGACTCACAGGCGCCCTAAAGCTAATCGGTTCGCGCAACATTATGGCAGACGTGTGGCGGACTCGCAAAGCGGGCAGTAAACCCTGTAGCACAGGCACTCTTGCCTGTGCGGGTTTCGCATATGATCGCAAGCTGGTAGGTGGCGCGCGGCTCACGAAAGCGCACGGCCAGGAGTGGCTGTGCTGCCTGACATCGCGTGTGACAGTGATCACAGCCTGTGTCACTAAAAGTTCCACTCCGCTGAACACGATTGCGCGGATGCGATGAATTCGTTTATTGAGTTTGATTTTAATTACGACGGATCGTATCTTTCTCCTTGCATGCGTTCCTGGAATCTGTAAGGAAGGCGGCTCAGCACAAAAAGATGTATCTGAAATGCGCCCACCCGGATTGCTCTTCCGATTTTGATTACGGGCAGGGGCGTCTGTTCCGCTTCCAACAAACCCCCGCTCAACTGAAACAACCTACACATTGGCACGCCATGAAGCACTACTGGCTCTGCTCACGGTGCTGCGAAAGTTTCCTGATCGAATATCAAAAAGGAGTGGGAGTATTGCTCCTGGAACGCCTGGAAACTCTGGCCGGCGCGCAGCCTTGTTATTACGTTCTGCAGGCGGAAGTCGCGCCGAAGCCGGCATTGCCGCAGCGGCTTAGCCGGGCAAGATCCCGCCAGCGAAAACAAATTGATCTGGTTCCTTTAGGAATGAGCGCCATTGAGGTTCTGGAAAACCGGAACCTGGAAAGGAGTGGATAGACTTCATGAGCGAAGAGATTGGCACCATGGCGGGCGCGATCTGGCACACGCTTGAAGCAAACGGTGAAATGACGCTGGCCAACGTAAAGAAAGAATTGAAAGCTCCATCGCCGCTCTTTGACTGGGCCATTGGCTGGCTGGCGCGCGAAGATAAAATCATGCTGACTTCGAAGAAGCAAAGCACCCTCGTCACTCTTAAAGGTTGGCACACTCAAAGCATGCACGCCGCCTGATTCCTCCGAGAAAAGAAAAAATAAACATCTGAATCATTCGCCGTGTTCTCCCGCAGGGCGCAGAAGAAATCTCTTTGATAACGCTGGCATCCCGATAATAATCTTTCGCATCTGTACGCCCAGAATTCGCGGGCTGCAAAATTTTTGGAGGATGTGGAAATGCTCCTAAAAGCAGGGAAGATTGGCGTCGCGCTCAGCATGATTCTTTTGCTCCTCTCGATTTCAATTCCAGTTCGTGCGCAGAATTCCAATTCTTCGCTCTCCGGCGCGATCACCGGCGCGGATGGCACTGCCGTTCCAAACGCCAAAATCTCCATCAAGAATTTGGCTACGGATCAATCGACGGAAACGCAAACCGATTCTTCCGGTCACTACACCATTCCAAACCTCGTCCCGGGCGACTACGAACTTGGCGTATCGGCGGAAGGGTACAGCACGAACTTCGTGAAAGTGAGCATCGCCGCCGGCGCCAACAAAACCGCAGACGTGACATTGGCGGGAGTACTCTCGCTGCAGGATCTCGGCATCTCTTCCGCTCAGGCGCAGGGCACGGCGCAGGATCAGGCACGCCTCGATAAGCGCTCGCACATGCTGAAGCTTCATCAGCGTTTGGGGCTGATCGCGGCCGTTCCGTTGATCGCCACGGTCGCTACATCGTTCGGCGCAGGCGGCAGGAGCACCAGCACCTCCGACCGCTATTTGCATTTGGCTCTGGGTTCGGCAACGGGCGATTTGTATTTCATGAGCGCATACTTCGCGATTCGCGCGCCGTCAATTCCGGGGACGCAAAGGCGCGGCCAAATCCGAGTTCACAGAGCGCTGGCCTGGATTCACGGGCCGGGCATGATTCTGACGCCGATCTTGGGAGCGATCGCCTTCGATCAAAAAAGCAAGGGTGAAAAAGTTCATGGAATTGCCAGCGCTCACGGAGCGGTGGCGATTGTGACCGCGGCGGCTTACGGCGCGGCAATCCTCTCCGTGTCATTCAAATTTTAACGCAAATTGTAAGGCTGCTTTTAAGGCCATATACGAAGGCCATATACAAGGATGGACCGTGCATAAAAAAGTTATTTTGGCAATTTTACTTTTGGCATTCCCGCAGTTCGCCTCCGCGGACAGCCAGTGGATTCTCGAGGAGTCCACGCTCATCTATCACGTCTCCCACCCGCTGCACCAAAGCGAGGGCGTGAGCCATGCGGCGAAAGGCAAGGGAGTCTGCCATGCCGGACAATGCGATTTCCTGATCGCCGTTCCCGTCAAGTCGTTTGAATCGGGCGACAGCAACCGGGACCTGCACATGATTCAAGTCGCGCGTGGCGGGCAATTTCCCTTGATCACGGTGCGCACTCATTTGCCGGAAGACGCGTCTTCCCTGGCCAGCATTCCCGCGGATCTGGAAATACAATTCGCCGGGCAGACCGTGCAGTACAAGCAGATCGCCTTTCAGCACGTAACAAAGGGAAGCGACACGCTGATCATGGGAACCATTCCGCTGACGCTGACGGATTTCAAGATCGATCCCCCGTCGCTCCTGGCCCTCCCGGTAAAAAATGAAATTCCCGTTCGCGTGGAAATGAAATGGCGGCAGATGTAGAGGAAAAGTAGGACGGGCTTCAGCCTGTCGGGTTTGGTTTCGCGGGGCAAGAATATGGAAGACAGGCTGAAGCCCGTCCTACTTTTGGCGCAAATCACGCTTCTTCGCTGGCGCTTTCTGGAATTTCCTCTATCGGCCGCTTGGCCAAGGTGCTCAGTTCGCGGCGAATTGTATCCGCGGAAAATCCTGCGCGGAGCAAACTGCGGTAAAGCGAGGCTACGCGCCGCTCGTCAAGCGGGCCGCGCATTAATTTGACGCGGCGCTCGAGGCGCGCGCGCACGAGAGCGCTCTCGCTCGATTCCGGGGAGCGCTCGGCAAGCGCCGCTTCGATGTGGCGGTCGGGGACGCCGCGAGCGCGCAGGTCACGCGCGATGCGAAACGCTCCCTGCTTTCGCAATTCGGTGTGCAAGCGCACGAATTGCCGCGCGTAACGCGCGTCGTCCAGATAATCGAGATACTTCAGGCGATCCAGAACGCTCTTGACCACGTCTTTGTCTTCCGCGCGCCGTTCCAAATAAGTCCGCATCTCGTAAACCGAATAGGCGCGCCGCGCCAGGCCGTTGATCGCGGCGGTGTAAAGCTCGGCCTCGGAAGAAAATTTTCGCGGAGCAGAACGCATGCGAGGAGCATAGAGGGAGAGGAAAAGGAAGTAAAGGAAGGGGAGGAAGTAAAGGAACAGGAGGAAGTAAAGGAAGGAGAGGAGTGAATTTCGGAACGGCACACGACGGGATTTCGGGGAATTGGGTCTTCAGCGTACGACCTGAAATACAAAATGTCAGATTTCAAATTTAATATTTCAAATTAATTTCAAAAATGAGTTCTGAAATTTAAATTCTAAATTCTGAAATGGCAAATCTGAAATTTCAAATTTGAAATCCTCTTCTATCGTTTCCCGAGGCGCTCGAATTCGGTCATGCTCTGTTCCATCTCTTCGCGAGCGGAATCGGATGCGGAACGGATACCCTGGATGCGCAGCTTGAAGTCGTCCGGGTTGGACGCGCGCAAGAGCGCTTCCTCGTAGGTGATGAGGTTGCGCGTGTAGAGATCGAAGAGCGATTGATCGAATGTCTGCATGCCGTACTGGCTGGTGCCGGCGGCGATGGCATCGTGGATCAGGCGCGTCTTGTCCGGATTGATGATGCAATCGCGAATGTACGCGGTCGCGATCATCACTTCGACGGCGGGCACGCGCCCGGTCCCATCGGCGCATTGCACCAGGCGCTGGCTGACGACGGCCTTGAGCGTGGCGGCCATTTGCAGGCGAATCTGTTTCTGCTCGGGAGGAGGAAAGACCGCAATGATGCGCTGAATCGTTTCCGTCGCGTCAAGAGTGTGCAGCGTCGAGAACACCAGGTGGCCTGTTTCAGCGGCCAGCAGAGCCGTGGCAATGGTTTCCAGGTCGCGCATTTCGCCGACCAGGATGACGTCCGGGTCCTGGCGAAGGCCGGCGCGCAGCGCGGTTGAAAAATTCGCGGTGTCCACTTCGACTTCGCGTTGATTGATGAAGCTTTTCTTGTCGCGATGCAGGAATTCGATGGGGTCTTCGATGGTGATGACATGATCGGCCCGCGAAGTATTGATGCGGTCGATCATCGCCGCGAGCGTCGTGGATTTGCCGGAACCGGTGGTCCCGGTCACGAGCACCAGTCCGCGTTGCTCTTCGCAAATATTTTCAATTACGCGCGGAAGATTGAGCTCCTCGATGGTGCGAATCTTGGTGGGAATGACGCGGAGCACCATGCCGACGTTGCCGCGCTGCTGAAACACGTTGACGCGGAATCGGCCGAGGCCCGCGACGCCGTAGGCCATGTCCAGCTCCGCTGTCTCCTTGAATTTCTGCTTCTGGCGATTGGTCATCATGCTGAACGCCATGGAAAGCATGTCTTCGGGAGTGACGCGGGAAACATCGGTGAGCGGGGTAAGCGAGCCGTCCACACGCAGACAGGGATGGTTTCCAACTTTGAGATGGAGGTCGGACGCCTTGGTTTCCACGGCGCGGCGTAGAAGATCGTCGATGCTCAGTGCCATATTTTTACCTGTCCCCGCGTAAAGAAGCGCTCGAACGAACGTAGCACCGGGAGAACAGTCGGGCAAGCGTGCCGGAACGGAGTGGTGCCGCTTAGTAACGAGCGGCTCAGGCGAGAGGAAATACGGGATTTACGAGTGGAAGAGCAAGTCCACGTCAGCCCAGCTCGGCGAGCGCAGCTTCCATTTCGGATCGCGCGTGTTCATCGCCAGTACGGTGGGCCGTCGCGATGCCGGCGTTCAGGGTGGATCGGGCCTCTTCGGTGCGTCCGGACTTGGCCAGGAATTGGCCAAATTGAAAATACCCGGCGACGTATTCGGGATGCGAGGCCAGGAGAGCCTTGAAGTGCTCGTCCGCGCCGGCTGTATCGCCAGAATTGGCGCATTCCATCGCCAGGCCGTANNCATGCGCATAGTATATTCGCGCTGGAGCCGAACGCCAAATTTCCGAAGGGGCGCGAACCCACCAATGAAATCAACTTCACCTGCGACGAAGGCGAAAACTGAGCAGCGCAAATTGGTATTGCCGGGCCGGCCGGTCAGAGCTTCGCGCACGGAAATGACCGAGCTGGTGCTTCCCCAGGACTCGAACCTGCTGGGAAATATTCTGGGCGGGAGAGTCATGCACCTGATCGACATCGCCGGCGCGATTGCCGCGCACCGGCACTGCCATCGCCAGGTGGTCACGGCCTCAGTGGATCACCTGGATTTTTTGAATCCGGTGCGCGTGGGAGATTTGATGGTGCTCGAAGCGCAAGTCAATCGCGCGTTCCATACTTCCGTGGAAGTGGGGGTCGAAGTTTATTCGGAAGATTCCGTGGCAGGCGTGCGCAAACATACCACTCAAGCGTTCCTTACATTTGTGGCTCTCGATGAAGCGGGCAGGCCGGTTCCCGTTCCGCCGCTGATCGTGAAAACACGCGAAGAGCGGCGCCGCTACCGGGAAGCGGGAAAGCGCCGCGATTTGCGGCTGAAAGCACGCAACAAGAGCTAGGCCGGAAATGTTTCACTTCTCCCGCTTTTCTCTGTGTCCTCTGTGTTGAAAGTTTTTATGGCGTGCTAGTGGCGCAAAAAATCAAAGGCATTTAACACAGAGAACACAAAGGAAGCGAGACGGAAGCGCCACTAATTGATTTGCGCCGTCCAGGCAATCGGTGTTGTGGGCTGAGGGCTGCCGCCGACCGGTTCGTCCGTGACAGCGAGCGCGGCAATTTCATTCCAGGGCAGAGTCACGGGAGCGACCAGCGCAATCTGGCCGGCGGCATCGGGATGGAAAATCGCCGCGCTTATCGGTTTTCCCGCTTTCGGCAAGAACCAAAGTTGCAGCGTGCGGGCCGAAGGCATGGAAGGCATCTCATCCGCAGTGATGGCCATGCCCATGTGGGGATGCAGATAGGCGTGTATCACGGGCATGTATTTGTCCTTGGGCATGAGTGGCAGGGACCTGGAATCGGGCGACGCCAT
>PMOP01000505.1:0-10259 GCA_003161495.1 Acidobacteriota bacterium
CCGGGAACACGGTGCAGAAATATCCGATGAAGGTTCCTTTCAGCTACGACGGGATCATTTCGCAGGACGGAAATTTCTGGGCGGGCGGCGCGATTTCCGGGACCTACGGGAATTCCGCGGAGCTGCTGGATATCCGAACGGGCCAAATGCTCAATTTGGATTCCGGCGATCGGCGTTCGGCCGGACGAAGAGGCGGCTTCGATTCCTTCGGCAACGCCTGGTTCGGCGGCGAGAACGGAACTCTGGTGGAGCTGGATGCCAAAGCCAAGCGCATCCGCGAATTTTATCCTCCCGGGCCAGTGGAGCCTTACACGGATTTATACTCCGTGGAACCCGACAAGAACGGCGAAGTGTGGGGCGGAGAATTGCACGGACGAGAGTTCCTGAGATTTAATCCGCGAACGGGGCAATGGACGGAATACGCGATGCCCGAGCCTTACTCGCATTCTCGCGCCGTATGGGTCGATAAGAGCGCTACGCCGGCTGTCGTTTGGTATGCTGACTACAGTACGGGGCGCATCGTTCGCATTCAACCTATGGAATAAGATGTTCGGAAAAAGGCTACTCGCACTAATGCCTTGCGATTTATTTATTGCGACGGTACGCAGCATCCGGACATCTAAATTTTGCGGAGGCCGAAGATGTCAACTTTAACTCATGTGCCAAACGTTCCACAGATAACAGACGACGCGGCAGATCCCGGATTGCGCGACGTGATCGAACGCGCCAAGGTGACCAAGAGCCCGCCGCCGCAGTGGTACCGGACCATGGGCCAGAACCCGGAAGTGGCCAAGGCGTTTGCGGGCTACTGGGACATGCTGCACCGCGGTGGGACCGTGCCTCACGCGATCAAAGAACTCGCGCGAATCCAGATCGCGCAGATCGTCGGCTGCGAATTCTGCGCGCGGCAGATTTCTCCTCTGGCTCCTTCCATTACCGAAGAAGAAAAAAGAAGCTGCGCTCTGCCGAACTGGGAGCATCCCGACCCGAAGACTCGCGCCGCGCTCCACTTCGCGCGCACGCTCACGCTCGATGACGGCCGGGACAAGGAAGTCTACGCGGACCTGAAAAAATTCTACAGCAATGCGGAAATCATCGAGCTGTCGGCGTTCTTCTGCCTCACCGCCGGGGGCAATCGCATGGCCAAAAGCTGGAGCATCGAAGCGCACGGCGAAGTGCCGGCGATCCCCGCGGGCGCGATGTCCATCCACGGCGAGGAAGCGGCAAGCGTTTCCAGCGAGGCTTCGCACACGAGGTAGTTTCCGCGAGTAGGACGGGCTTCAGCCTGTCATCTTTGGCGGATGGACAACAGAAAAGCAGACAGGCTGAAACCCGTCCTACTATAAGAGCGGCGCATCTTTCCTCCATGAATTGGGAATCTATCGGGGAAGAAATCCACGTTTGGCACGCGGCACTCGACCGCGATGAAAAAACTCTTGCGCAATTGGAGTCATCGCTTTCGCCGGAAGAGAAAACCCGGGCGGGTCGATTCCATTTCGTGAACGATAGAAATCGATTCGTCGCGGCGCGCGGCCAGCTTCGTGAATTGCTGGGAAAATATCTTCAGCAAGCCCCCGCCAGCCTGGAGTTTTCGTATGGAAAACATGGAAAGCCTTTTCTTTCGGGCGAGAACGCATCGAGCGGGCTTGGTTTTAATCTCTCGCATTCGGCGAGCCTTGCGGTATACGCGATTGCAGAAGGTAGAAATCTTGGGATCGATGTGGAACACGTCCGCCCGGAATCCGCGGGCGAGGATATTGCCCGGCGGTTTTTTTCAGCGCGCGAAGTGAGCGACCTGCAAAGTTTGCCGGCGGAAGCACGCGTCGAAGGATTTTTCCATTGCTGGACGCGCAAGGAAGCCTATTTGAAAGCCACCGGAATGGGTTTGCAGATTGCTCTCGACAGTTTTGCCGTGAATCTGCTGCCGGAGAAGCCCGTCCAATTCCTCAGCGGAGTAGAACCGCGTTGGCATCTTGCCGCCTATCATCCCGCGGAAGGCTACGTGGCCGCAGTGGTTTATGACGGCGCGCCGTGTTCCCTAAAATATTTTCCCTTCGATTCCCACTTAAAATAATTTGGCTAGCCTTGGGCAGCGGTGGCCCCACGTTTACAGGGATGTTATCCTGCCATTGCTTGAAACTGGGTAGAATGGATTTCGTTTCATTTAATAGCAACGTTTGGATTTCCACAGGGAGCAACGAATGGGCCGAATATCGAGGCGTGCCTTTCACGGAACACTCGCTTCGGCCTTGGCGTGGTCCGCGATTCCAAAAGCGTGGGCGGGCCCGAATCGTCCGACAAGGGTGGCGTTGCTGCTTTCGGGCGTGATTACGGATGGCGGCTGGAGCCAGCTCGCTTACAACGGCCTGAAGGAACTGAAGGCGCGCAACGGATTTCAGATTGCCTACGCGGAAAACATCAGCATCGCGCAGATGGACCAAGTGGCGCGCGGCTATTCGGACGACGGTTTCGATCTGGTGATCGGGCACGGCGTCGAATTCAGCAGCACGCTGCTCGAAGTGGCGCCCGATTATCCCGGGCAGCACTTTTTCGTCACGACGTTTCTTCCGCAACCTGAAGTGCCCCGCAACATCATGTACGTGAATATGGGCTACTTCGGCGCCGCCTACGGCGCCGGCGCGCTGGCCGCGCTCATTTCGGATAAGAAGCGCGCCGTGGGCTTCATCGGAGGGGACGACGATCCGAACCAGAACCGGATAAAAAAATCGTTCATCGCGGGGGCGCAGCAAACGGTTCCGGGAATTCGGGCGCTCGCGATCATCACGGGAGATTACGACAACGCCTCGAAAGGCAGAGAGGCCGCGTCGATCCTGATTGGAAACGGCGCGGACGTCATCTGGCACGCGGCGGACGTGACGGGCCTCGGAGCGATTCAGGGCGCTGTTGCAGGAAATGTAAAAGTACTAGGCTGCTATTCGGATCAGACCGACCTGGCCCCGAACAACATGGCGACAAGTTTTCTGATGAATCTCGGCGGAATGGTGATCAGCATTTCGCAGGAAGTGGCGACCGGCACTTTCGCGGGCGGCAGCGAGTGGCGGCCTCCGGTGAATGAGATGTGGCTGCAGAAGTGCGGCAAGAATGGCGACTATAATTCGCGCCTCGTGACAGCGGAAGAGTGGTCCGCGTTCCAGAAAGTGTGGGGCGATATTGCATCGCACAAGATCGATGTCGAGGCTCTCTTGAAGTAGCTTGAAGAAATCTTGGCTGCTGTAGCCCGCCTCTTCANNAAAAATCTTCTGTTCCGTTTCAACTTGCGATCCAGCAGCTTCCGGAAGGAGCGCGCGGTGAAGCATACCCTGGAAATGAGGAACATCGTAAAACGCTTCCCGGGCGTGCTGGCGAACAACAACGTCAATTTGACGATTCAGGCGGGAGAAATTCACGCGCTGCTGGGCGAAAACGGCGCGGGCAAAAGCACGCTCATGCAAATCCTCTACGGCTTCCACTCGATGGACTCCGGAGAAATTTTGATCGATGGCGAAACGGTGCGCCTGGGCAGTCCGAAAGACGCCATCGCGCTCGGCATCGGCATGGTGCATCAGGAATTCATGCTGGTGCGGCGATTTTCAGTGGTGGAAAACACGGTGCTGGGCTTGCGAGAAGGCAACGGGCCGCTGCTGGATTTGCGGCGCGCCTCGGAAAAATTAAAAGACTTGAGCAATCGCCACGGGCTCGCGCTCGATCCCGCGGCCGAAGTCGGATTGCTCCCCATTGGCGTGCAGCAACGAGTCGAAATTCTGAAACTTTTGTACCGGGACGCGCGGCTTCTGATTCTCGACGAACCTACGGCCGTGTTGACGCCTCGCGAAAAAGATCAGTTATTCGGCGTGCTGCGCAAACTTCGCGAGGATGGCCGCTCCGTCGTGCTCGTCACGCACAAGCTGGCCGAAATCATGGAAATTGCCGACCGCGTCACCGTGATGCGCGACGGGCAGGTGGTGGCCACGCGGGAGATCGGCTCGACGAACGGACAGGAATTGACACGGCTGATGGTCGGCCGCGAAGTAAATCTGCGCGCGGATAAATCCGCGCAAAAACCCGGCGCTGCGATTCTGCAAGTCGAGGAGTTGCGCGTCCGCGATGAAACCGGCCACGAAAAAGTTCGCGGCCTGAATCTCGAAGTTCACGCCGGTGAAATTCTGGGCATCGCGGGCGTCGATGGCAATGGCCAATCCGAACTCGCCGAGGCAGTCATGCATCTGCGAGAGATCAAGAGCGGGCGCGTGATTCTAAAGGGCGCCGACGTGACCCGGCTGAGCGTGGCGTTGCATCGCACCCTGGGGATTTCCTACGTTCCGGCGGACCGCCGCCATGTCGGTTCAGTGACGGAGATGTCCGTGGCCGACAACGCGATTCTTGGATTGCAAAGAAAGTACCGGCGCGGAATATTTCGCGGGATTCGCGAGGCTCGAGAATCCGCGCGAGGACTTGTCGCGCGCTTCGGAATTCGCACGGGCGGAATTGACTTTGCGGCCGGAAAACTTTCCGGCGGCAATCTTCAGAAGCTGATCCTGGGCCGGGAAATCATGCGCGGCTCGGCGGCGCTGGTGGTGGAGCATCCCACGCGCGGCCTGGACGTCGGCGCGGTGGAAGCGGTGTGGGGAGAATTGCTGCGCGCGCGGCAAGAAGGCAAGGCGATCCTGCTGATTTCCGCGGAACTCGAAGAGCTCTTGAACCTGGCGGACAGAATTGCTGTGATGTTTGAGGGCCGCATCATGGGCGTAGTCGATGCGGCGGGCGCATCGGTGGAAGAAATTGGATTGATGATGGCGGGAATCACAGCGCCGGGAGCAGCGGCGGCGGGACTTGGAAATAAGGAGGCGCATCGTGGCGAAACTCTTTGAGCGCCGCCTGACGCCGAGTGACTCGCCGATCGCGATCTTTGCGACGACGGCCGCGGCTTTTCTCACCGCGATGCTGGTCACGGCATTTTTGTTTCTCTCCTACGGCGCGAGTCCATTTCAGGCGTATTTCGCGCTTTTTCACGAGCCCTTCGGAACGCTGCGCGGGTTCGGTTATTCGCTGGTACGAACTTCACCTCTGGCGCTGATTGCCCTTGGCACGATCGTGAGCTGGCGCTCCGGGTTCAGCTATCTCGGCTTTGAAGGGTGCTTCGTCATCGGCGCTTCGGCCACCGCTTGGCTCGCTCTTTTGACCGCGCCGGGCGCGCGCATCGGCCCCATTCCCTTTTTTCTTTTTTTACCGCTGGCAATTTTTGTCGGCTTTGTAGCGGCGGGCCTCTGGGCCGGCCTCGTGGGATTCGTTCGCGCACGGCTCGGCGGAAACGAAGTGTTGATTTCGCTGATGTCCAATTACGTCGCGATTTTCATCCTGCAATATCTGGTCTCGGGTCCGATGAGGGCGCCGGGAAGTCTTCCGGAGACGCGGATTCTTCCGCGCGCCACGTGGCTGCCATTTATCTTGCCCGGCACGCGGGCGCACGCGGGCATCCTCATCGCCATCGCCGCCGCGGCGCTCGTGTGGATGCTGCTCGAAAAAATGCCGCTCGGATACGAATTGATCGTGACAGGATTCAACGCGGCGGCCGCGCGCTATGCCGGAATCGACGTCGGGCGGCGCATCATGCTGGCCGCATTTTTTGCCGGCGGGCTCGGAGGGCTCGCCGGAATGGTGGAAGAGCTCGGATCGCAGCACCGGTTGATGGATGGAATCAACGGCGGCGTGGGGTTTGTTGGAATCGTCGTGGCCCTTCTCGCGCGCCTTAATCCGGTCGCGGTCATTCCCACGGCGCTTTTGTACGGAGGCATGTCGGTCGGCGCAGATGCCATGCAGCGGCGGGCGAGCATACCTTCCTCGATCACGTTCATCCTGCAAAGCCTCGCGGTGCTTCTGGTGCTGGCATTCGATGCGCTGCGTTATTACAAAATTAATTTCAGCGTTTTTTCGCGCGGCGCGCCGCCGACAGCCACGGAAGAGGCGTCCAAATGAACGGCCCTCAATTCGCGATGACGGCATTCGTGGTCACATGGCTTACGGCCAGTCTCCGTCTGGCCGGGCCCGTGCTGCTCGCGGCGCTCGGCGAAACATTTGCGGAGCAGAGCGGCGTGCTGAACATCGGAATTGAAGGAACAATTCTTCTGGGAGCATTGACGAGCTTTCTCGTGTCGTTTTACACCGGAATGATTTGGCCCAGCCTGCTCGCCGCCCTGCTCGTGGGGATCGCGGCGAATATGATTCTGGCCTGGATGTACGTCACGGTGCGCGCAAGCCAGGTGGTCGCCGGATTGGTGTTCAACGTTCTCGCGCTCGGCGTTGCCAGCGCGGTGTATCGCAAGGCGCTGGGCAATTCCGCGGTGCCCGAAAGCATCGCGATGTTCCAGCCGCTGCACATCCCGTTCCTGGGCAATCTTCCAGTCATCGGACCCGTGCTTTTTGGACAGACCATTCTTTTTTATTTGACGATTGCGCTGGCCTTCGTCGCTCACTTCGTTTTGTTTCGCACAAATTTTGGACTCGCTCTGCGAGCCTCCGGAGAAAATCCCGCCGCCGCTGATTCCGCTGGAATTTCCGTTTACCGCATGCGCTATGCAGGAACACTGATTTCAGGAGCGGCAGCGGGAATGGCGGGCGGCTACCTGGTGCTCGCACAGGTGGGGCTTTTTCGCGAATCGATCGTTTCCGGACAAGGATTCATCGCGCTCGGGATTGTTATTTTCGGGCGCTGGAATCCGCTGAAGGCGACCGTTGCCGCCATGGTTTTTGGCGCGTGCGATGCTCTCCAGTTGTCGTTGCAGATTTTCGGGACACATGTGCCGCCGCAACTTTTGCTCGCGTTGCCGTACATCGTGACGATTCTCGCGATTTCGGGATTGTTCGGAGGCAAAGCGGTTCAGCCGGCGGCACTGATGGCGCCGTACATTAAAGATTAGTAGGACGGGCTTCAGCCTGTCTTCTTTTGACTTCTGTCAACGCAGCAAAATTCAAAAGCAGACAGGCTGAAGCCCGTCCTACTAAATCGCCATGGAGCGCCAGGGGCGCTTCTTGAATTTGTCGGAGCCGGAGCGGCGCGCCAGATCGTCTGCCTTGATTTGAGCCTCGCGCCTCACGGCCGGCTCGTTTACGCTGTTCACCACGCCGTCGCGCATCACGAAGCGGCCGTCGATCATGACCGTCGTGACTTCATTTCCCAGCGCGGAATAAACGATCGCGGAAACAGGATGATGAATCGGCGTCATGAATGCATTGTTGAAATCGATGACAATAAGGTCCGCTTTCTTTCCGGGTTCGATCGAGCCGATTTCCTTTTCGAGGCCCACGGCGCGAGCGCCGTCGATCGTCGCCAGCTCCAGAACTTTTTCCGCCGTGATGATTGTCGCATCCTGATGAAAACCTTTTTGCATAAGCGCCGCGAATTTCATCGCCTGAAACAGGCTGTGATTGTTGCTGCTCGCCGGGCCGTCCGAAGCGAGACCCACCGTGACGCCCGCCATCAGCATTTCCGGGATGGGCGGGCATCCGGAAGCGAGATAAAGATTGCTGCAGGGGTTGTGCGCCACTTTGGTGTCGTGATGGCGAAGGATGCGGATGTCGTGCGGCTTGCAATGCACGCAGTGCGCGGCGAGCACGTCCGGACCAAGAAATCCGATCTCGCTCAAAAATTCCGTGTCCGTCTGGCCGTAGCGCGATGCCGCGGTTTGCAATTCAAACGTGGTTTCCGCCAGGTGCGTGGTGATCAGGGCGTGTTCCTCGTCCGCAAGTTTCCGCGTCAAGCGGTACCCTTTTTCATCGACGGCCCAGATCATGTTGGGCGCGACTCCCACCTGCACGCGCGCGCCCGGCTTGTTGTAGCGGCGCATCTGCTTGCGCGCGTCGCCGATGGCGTGTTCCGGTTTTTCGATGAGCTCGCGGGGAACGCCGTATTCTTCGCCCAGGGAAATGAAGCCGCGGCAGACGAAGCCGCGCATTCCGGTTTCGTCAAACGCTTCCACAACCGCCTTGATCATTCCGGGCCGCGTGTGGACATACATGAAATCGACAAGAGTCGTGACGCCGGAACGAATCGATTCGACGCATCCATGAAGCGCGGCGGCATGCGCATCTTCAGGCGTGAGGTGTACGCCGCTCGGCCCGGTCATGCACGTGAACCACTTCTTCAGCACCATATCGTCGCCGAGGCCCTTCATCAGCGTCTGGAAAAGGTGCGTGTGCGTGTTTACCATTCCCGGCATCACGATGCGTCCCTTGCAGTCCACAATTTCGGCTGTGGAGAAGCGGCGTTGCAAGTCTTGGCGCGTGCTTACCGCAACGATGCGGTCTTTCTCCACGCAAACGCTCGCGCCTTCGAGGACTTCGCGGCGTTCATTCATCGTAATCAGCCAACCATCGGCAAAAATGATACTCATCGAAATCTCCCACCCGTTTAGGGAATCGTTTAAAAAAGAATTTACTGCGAGGCGCCGCCCGGTTGCAGCGTACGCTCAGCCCTTGGGCTTCGCAACGCGCGGCGCTTTTCCTTTTCCTTTGCCGAAGAACGCGCGATCCAGGGAGATCGAACCTGCCCCAAACGTTGCCAGCGCGAATGCTCCCACACCTAAAACCAACGCGAGCCCGTACACGTCCAACGCCAGAGGGTGCTGGAATATTTTTTCATCCCGCCACAAGGCTACCGCCATTTCTCCGGCAAGAAGCAATCCGAAAATCCTGGTAAAAAGTCCGACGACAAGCAACGCCCCTCCACCGAGCTCCAGAGCGCCCGCGATGTAGACGAAGTAGGCGGGAAGATGGGCGACGTGGACGAATTCGTCGATATGTTCCAAGCGGCGGCCCCAAAATTTTGGATATCCGTTGGCCATGAAAACCACGCCAACTCCGACGCGCAGGAGCAGCAGCGCCAAGGGCCGCAGTTTTTCCATAAATTGCATTCCGGTCCTCCTCGGACAGCAAGAACGAGCGACAACTTTAGCACGGGAGCATAATCTTTCGCGAAAACGCCCGGATTCAATATTAAAAGCTGGAGATTTGCTTTTTGAGAATTTCGTAGCGCCGGCGTCTCGCCGGCAATTTTTCGCAGACTAGCAGAAATTCAAAATCGCCGGCGGGACGCCGGCGCTACAACCGCAGGGGTTGCGACCCAAAGGGGCTAGTTGTAATATGGCGCGCCCGGAAAGCAAAATCGGCTAACATATGTGTGTGAGTGGATGCGGAGATGCTCCACACGAGAGCCATCGAATCGCCCGCTGAATCGCGGGATGCCCGAACGGAGGAAGCATGCGGAAGGTCAACATTGGAATCATCGGAACGGGATGGTGCGGAGGCATTCGCGCGGAAACGTGCGCCGCGAGCCCTTACGTGAGCGAACTGCACATCGCCGAAATCAAAGAGGCGCGCCTGAAGGAAGTGGCGGAGAAAACCAAGCCCGTCACGGCCACCACGGATTATCGCGTCCTCCTGAAGAACGACAACATCAACGCCATCATCGTCTCCGCCACGCCGGAAACGGTTCACTACCCGATGGCCAAGGAAACGCTGCTCGCGGGAAAACACCTGCTGCTGGAAAAGCCGATTTCGCTGACGCTGGCCGAAGCGGATGAATTGATCGAGCTCGCGCGATCGAAATCCCTGCTCTTCACCATCGGATATTCCCAGCGTTTCAATCCGAAATTCGCATACGTGAAGCGCTCGATCGCCGACGGCACGATCGGCCAGCCGGTGAGCGCGCTCGTGAGCCGGCACATCACGCGCAACCTCGGCAACAAGATCAGCGGCCGCATCAAGCTTTCGCCGGCCGCCATGGAAGCGACGCACGACATCGACTTTGTGCTCTGGTGCTTCGAGCCGCGAAAGCCGGTGCGGGTCTACGCGCAGCTCGTCCACAAAATTATGCAACCCACCAACGGCGCACCTGACTGCGTCTGGATGATCGTTACGCTGGACGACGGGAGCGTTTTCACGATCGGCGCTGGATGGGTGCTTCCGCCGGCGTATCCGAATTTTTCTTCCACGTGGATTGAGATGGTCGGAAGCGAAGGCGCGATCATGGTGGACGATTCGCACCGCGACGTCAGCATCAACACGATGAAGCGGGGAATCGAATTCCCTCTCTCTACGATGCCCGGCGAAAAAGTGGAACACGTCTATGCAGGCCCGATGGAAGCGGAGACGATTCACTTTCTGGACTGCGTGGCGCGCGGGAAACAGCCGCTCGTCACCGCCGAGCACGCGCGCATGGTCATGCAGGTCTATCAGGCCGCGGACCAATCGGCGGAGGAAAATCG
>PMOP01000505.1:10290-13496 GCA_003161495.1 Acidobacteriota bacterium
GACAGGGGCAAGAATGCCGGACATGAATCGCACGTCCGCTTCAAGTAGCACCGCCACACTAGAGAACATCGCCCCGAAACCCACCAGAACCCGCTGGATTGTTCTACTGCTTATCAGCTTCATGTACCTGATCACGTACATGGATCGCAGCAACATATCGGTGGCACAACCGGAAATAGCCAAACAATTCGGCCTCAGCAAAAGCGCCATGGGCCTGGTCCTCGCTGCGTTTACGTGGGCCTACGCGCTGGGTCAAGTCCCTTCGGGGTGGTTCGGAGACCGCTTTGGTCCCAAGCGCGTGCTCACTGTCATCATGACGCTTTGGTCCGCCACCGCCGTGATGACCGGCGCGGCATTCGGCTTCAGTTCTTTGTTTGGAGCTCGCTTCCTTCTGGGACTAAGTGAATCCGGAGCGTTTCCAGTGGCGAGCCGCGGTATGCAACTGTGGTTTCCGCGGGTCGAACGCGGCCGCATTCAGGGCACAACGCATTTTTTCAGCCGCCTCGCGGTGGCGGTCACGCCATTTATCGCCGGCAGTATTCTGATCGCCTTCGGATGGCGCGCAATTTTCTATATTTTCGGCTCCCTGGGCGTTCTGTGGGCGATTGTCTTCAGCATCTTTTACCGCAACATTCCCGAAGAGCACAAAGGCGTCAATCGAATGGAATTGGCGATCATCCGGGGCGTCAACCCGGATGGAACCATCAAGCCGCCTGCGATTACCCGGGTGGCCACTCCCTGGAAACAAATCCTGCTTTCGCCCAACATGTGGTTCATCTCTCTCGGCTATTTCTGCTTTTTCTTTGGAACCAACTTCTACCTGACCTGGTATCCCACCTACCTGCGAGAACATCTGCACATGTCCATTCGCTCCCTGGGAATCTGGGGATCGGTTCCCTTGCTTGCGGGCATGGCCGGCGACATAACTGGCGGTTCGCTCTCCGATCTGATCTTCAAGACCACGGGCAAAGCCAGGTTGGCGCGACGCGTCGTTGCCGCTCCGGGCTTTCTTCTGGCAAGCGTGTTCGTAATTCCGGCCGCGTTGACCGCGAACAAAAACAGTTCGATTATTTATTTGGCCGCATCTTTCTTTTTTCTCGAATGGGTGATCGGTCCTGCGTGGGCTGTCCCTATGGACGTGGGAGGGCAATTTAGCGGAACGGTTACAGGTGTGATGAACATGGTCGGCGCACTGGGCGGAGCGTCAACGGCAATTGTTTATGGAAGTCTGTTCAACCGCGGCTACTGGGTAGCGCCCTTCGTGGTGAGCGCGTGCGTGATGGTCGTGGGCGCGTTGATCTGGACATTTCTGATCGATCCCGAATTGTCAGTCGTCGTGGATGCGGTTCCACGCTCTGTCGCTTCATCTTGACGGTTCCGGCGAGCGCGTGCTATCACGATAGAGAAGAATTTAAAAATTCCTTCAATCCCATTGGATTCAATCCAGGAGACGGGAGATATGCGAATGACAAGGCGAAGAATGTTCGCTTTCATGCTGGGCATTTCAGCTTTTTTCGGAATCGCGTGGAGCACCGCCAGAAGCGCAACGCCTCCGGAGAACGCCAAGGAAGAAGTACTCAAGGCCGATGAGGTCAGGAATGAGGCGCTGCAAAAAGGTGACGTCGCGGCGCTTGAGCGCATTTATTCCGACGATTTGGTGTACACGAATGCAAGCGGCGCGCTTCTGACCAAAGCGCAGCACCTCGCCGACATCAAAGCCAGGAAGCTGGTTTTTCGTTCCTTCAAGCACGAAGACGTTGAGACCACAGTGCACGGCGATACCGGCGTCGTGACCGGAATCAGTAAATCCGTCGTGGAGTATCAAGGGTCTGTCTCCAGCAGCAATCGGAGATTCATGAACGTGTTCGTCAAGAAAGACGGGAGCTGGCTGTGCGTCGCGCACATGGAAACGAACATCTCGGATAAACCGTAGGGGGTTTGTAGCGCGGGCTTCAGCCTGCGGGGGTTGATCCTGGCAAGACAAACCCCGCAGGCTGAAGCCCGCGCTACGTGGGGACTACTCCAGCGCTTTCAGTCCGGCGGCGGCGACTTGCTCATCCTCATGCGATTTAGCGCCGGAAACGCCCACGGCGCCGACGCATTCGCCCTGGTACATGATCGGCAATCCGCCTTGAACGGCTACCCTGCCGGGAAACGCGACCGTTGCCGGACGCTCCTTGACGATCTCTTCCAGAGCCTTAGTCGGAGTTCGCGTAGCGGCCGCAGTTTGCGCTTTATAAGTAGCGATGGTGGCGCTTTGTCCTACCGCGCCGTCCAACCGTTCGAGGAGCACGATAAATCCCGCATCGTCCACGATGGCAATGCTGACGTTCCATTTATTTTTCGCCGCCTCGGCTTTGCATCCGGCCAAAATTTTCTCGGCGTCGCTTGCCGTCAAACACATTTTGTTGCGCACTGGTTCTCCTATTTTTCATTTATTTAAATACATGCTGCGGAAGAGGTCGCGGTATCACCGCCATTCCTGGTTGTGCGCCTTTTTTACGGGCAGCAGAACCCGCACAGCCAAGAGTGGCTGTGCTACTCAGGCCGGTTCCGACTGGATTTTTTTGGTGACTAGTTGCCCGCCCTTTGGCTCTTGGGAACGTTGCCGTCCGGTTTGAAGGCCGTCAAAGTGGTCATGCGGATACCCGCATACCAGAACGTGCCATCGGCATCCTCTTCAATTTTTGGCGGGTACAAGCCGCCAAGGCGCGTGCCGTTCGGCCCGGGATGTTCCCGGCCCATAATGTCTGGGAAGGGTTCGGGGAAATAAGTATATTTTTTTGTCTTCTGGTCGAACCTGGCCAGGACGCCGTAGCTTCTGAGAGTCACCCAGATGTTATCCTGCGCGTCGGCATAGCACTCATACCCTCCGCCAAGCTTGAACGGATCTTTGTACTCGGTGATTTTCCCGGTATCCGGATCGAGCACGCCGAGCGCCTGTCCGATGTGTTCGGAGAACCAGACCTTGCCCTTGGAGTCCACCGTAGGGCGGCGCGGCCCGGAAGGTTGCGTGGGCGTTGCGTAGACGGACCATTTGTCGGTCTTTGGATCGTAGCCGACGATCTTATGAGAAGTCATTCCCACAGCCCACACGCGATCTTTTTGATCGACGGTCATTCCATAGTAGTGAGCATTCGTGTCGGACGGCGAAGGATCCCACTCCGTAATTTTTTTGGTAATGGCGTCGAGCTTCGCGACCTTGC
>PMOP01000466.1:0-4090 GCA_003161495.1 Acidobacteriota bacterium
ATCTCGACTCCAAGCAGCGAGGGCTGGGATGGCGATCCTTTCTGAAGGGTTCGAGCGGAACACTCAAAGCCCAATTTACTACGCTGCCCTTTTAGACTGCGTCGTCTTCTCGGCCTATGGAAATTGCGAAATTGCCACATGACGATAAGACCGTTTCGCAGGCGGAATCCACCACAGTCGGTGGAAAACCCTGGAGATGCTGTTTGAGAACAACCGAGTGCATAACTCCGGGAGTGCGCCGTCTCTGGGGAATAATCGTCGAGCCGCCGGAGACACCCGGCACCCATCAACTCGGCTGAAGCATTGCATGTCGATTTGGGTTGGTGTACGTTATCAATCGCCCGGGAGTTAAAAATGGAAATCCCGGTTGAGACGATTTTCTGATTCCACCGCGCACAATGGATGCAGCCGGCGCAATCGCTTTTTCCCTCAGGAAGTAGTCAATTGCCAAATGAGTCAGTCACAAGCGCAGGGCCGAGTCCCGAGAATCCGGAATCTCTTCAGGCCCTCCGGGCGTCCAGGAGCAAAGACAGAAAGCGTCTCTGGATATGGATTCTATTCGTATTCTTTCTTCCTGGGGCAATTCTTTATGCCCTCCGCGTTCCACTCAAACTGGATATGTCTGTCATTTCAGTCGGGATGCAACTTCCGATTAAAGTCTTCATGGCGCTCAATGCGGTTTTGGCGACGTGGATTGTATCGCGTGTCGAAAAGCGGCCCCTGAACGATTACGGCATTCCTCCCAGCCAGGCGCTTGGCCCGCGCTTTTGGGAAGGCGCACTTTGGGGCTTTGCGATGATGTCCGCCATCCTGTATGTTCTTCACATTTCCGGTCATTTTCAAATCAACTCTGTGGCACTTCATGGCGGTGCGATTGCCGGGTATGCGCTCGCATGGGGCGCCGTATTTTACGCCGTCGCAATCAACGAAGAGTTTGCCTTCCGTGGGTACCTGCTCTTCGCGATCGCCAAACGCAGGCGCTTCTGGCGGGCGGCCCTTCTCGTCTCCGCAATTTTCGCCGCAGTCCATCTGCCAAATCCCGGGGAAAACGCGTTCGGGATCTTGCAGGTGTTTGTGGTTGGCATGCTCTTTTGCCTGATGATCCAGCGTACCGGCAATCTGTGGTTCGCCGTGGGCTTTCACGCGGCGTGGGACTGGGCGGAGACATTTTTCTACGGGACGCCTGATAGTGGGCTGCTCGGAGTCGGCCGGCTTCTCAACACGTCAGCCCCAGGCCCGAACTGGCTTACCGGTGGGTCGGCAGGCCCCGAAGGCAGCATCCTTGCGCTCGTAGTGCTCCTTCTATGCGCTCTGTTGGTTCACCGGCGATTTCCAAAAGCCATCTATCCGGACCAGCCGGTTTAGTATGCCGCGGAAAAATGCAGTAAGTAAGCCCTGTTCGACCATCGGCTCCGCCATCGTCTTCCGAGCCATTGCGGGCGCTGCCAGACTACGCGAGAATTAGACGGCGCCTCGCGCGTCGATCAGGAGAGATCGCATGCAATCTGTGGGTGTCATTCATGAGCTTAAACGGTACCCCGTTAAGTCCATGCAAGGTGAGGTACTGCCTTCGGCTGCGCTGACTCTTCAAGGTTTCGCGGAGGACCGACGCTATGCGTTCGTCCAGGCAACCTCTCGAAGTTCGTTTCCGTGGCTTACCGCGCGCGAGTTGCCGGAGTTGCTCTATTACCGAACCTCCGTCGAAAAGGCGGGCACGCCAGAGGTGGCCGTTACGGTGACGACAGCCCGTGGAGAGAATTGGCCAATTGACAGCGACGACCTTCGCAAAGTGCTCGAGGCGAGATCGGGAAGGTCTGTTTTTTTGCTGCGTGACTACCGCGGGTTGTACGATGTCGCGCCTGTCTCCCTCATCAGCCGACAAACGGTGGTGCGCATCGCGGAAGAAACCGGAACGAAGGAAAATTCGTGGCGGTTTCGTCCCAATCTGCTGGTTGACCTGGAGGGCGCGGGGCCTTTCGACGAACTGAAGTGGGTCGGCAAAACTTTTCGAATTGGGAGCGCAGCGCGAATCGCCATCACTCAAGTCGATCAGCGTTGCGTGATGATCAATCTGGACTCGGCAACCGGCGAGTCGAATCCAGAAATTCTGAAGTGCGTCGTTCAGAAGCATGGGCAGAGCGCGGGAATCTATGCGACGGTCCTCACGCCCGGCGAAGTGCGGCCTGGCGACGCTATCTTGCTTGAAGCGTAACGCGTAAATTTATATTGGAAGGTATTGCGCCGATCGGTTGAGCGGCCATCCTTTTATCGAACCCGCCCCACCATTTCCACGCACCGGCGAGTGCAGGCAACCGCCCGGAGCATCCCGGAATCTCTAAGGCTGTCGCTTCCCAGGGAACCGCTACAATTCAGCAGATGTCTTCTGGGGTAAAGTAACGAAATGGAATGCAGACAATTTCGGGGCATGAGAATTGGGAAGGCATGCTGGCTCACGCTTTTATTGATTTCCCTGCTTCTACCGGCCGGATCGTTGCGCTCTCAGCAACAGCCTCAGCAATCGTCTCAACAGCAACCCCAACAGCAACCCCAACAGCAACCCCAACAGCAACCAACGATCAGTGTACAGGTCAATGTCGTAAACGTTCTTGCCACCGTGCGCGACAAACGCGGTGCAATTGTGTCAAACCTGGGCAAGGACGATTTCGAGTTGCAGGAAGATGGGCGTCCCCAAACAATTTCCTACTTTACCCGGGAAACAGACCTGCCGCTTTCGTTAGGTCTGCTGGTGGATACCAGCGAGAGCCAGCGCCGTGTGCTGGATCAGGAGCGCAACGCCAGCCATAGCTTCATAGATGACATGCTGCGCGAGGACAAAGACAAGGCCTTTGTCATCCACTTCGATCGGGAGGTGGAACTCCTGCAGGATCTGACATCGTCGCGCCAGAAACTGGAGACTGCTCTTGATTTGGTTGGGGCGCCCCAATTGGTCAGGGACAGCGGAGGGAACGGAGGCTCGCGGCAGCACTATGGCGGAGGCACTTTGCTCTACGATGCTATCTATTTAGCCTCCGAGGAAGTCGTCAAAAAACAGCAGGGCCGCAAAGCGTTGATTGTCCTTTCCGATGGAGTCGACCATGGCAGCAAGGAAACCCTGGTGGACGCCATCAGGTCAGCCCAGCGCGCCGACACGCTCGTCTATTCAATCCTGTTCGCGGATGAACAGCGATCTCCGAATCCATTTGGCGGATTCGGCGGGCCGGGAATGGGCCGGCACGGTGGCGGCCATGGTGGGTATCCGCGGGAGGAAGAACACCCCGACGGCAAGAAAGTTCTGGAACAAATCTCAAAGGAAACAGGCGGACGCTTGTTCGAGGTTTCCAAGAAGCAGGCCATCGACCAGATTTACGCGTCCATTGCCGAGGAACTGCGCAATCAGTACAGCCTTGGCTACTCACCGGCAGCCGACGCCGCCTCCGGATATCGCAAAATTCATCTCACCGTGAAACAGAAAGACATGACCGTCCAGACCAGGGATGGGTATTACTCGGATCGATAGAAGCGCAAGGCAAACTGGCGCCGCGCTTATCTGTGGCGAGTTGCTGCCGGCGAGCGGGGCGGCATTCCGCTCAGGTCAAGCATGTGCGGAAGTTGTATGTCGAGAAGGCGATCTTCACCGCTGATTTTTGCGCGGAGTCGATAGACCGCTTCCGAATCGTTGGCGTCCCAATCCGTGGTTGTCAGCGGTTGTGCTGGATGGTCGGAAGGATCGAAAAGGAGTTCATCCGATTTGTGCTGCACTTTGGCCGGATTTATTTCAAAAATTTGTCGCTCGTGAATCTGAATCAGCAGGAAGCGCTTGTCGATTTGCACGAGCAAGGGGTCCCGCTTTTTACCGGTCTGATAAACCCCCCAGTCTTTCACGGGGGCGTCATTCACCCGCAGCAGTGCGTCGTCAATTTCCTTCCAGGACGCGAGCTTGTCCTTGGCTGCGCTCACTTCAGTCGAGACCCACACAGCCCCGAAAGCCGCCAGCAAAGTTAAACTTCTAAGGAATAGCCGCATAGTTTTTTCATTTTTCCACGAACGCTCAATCGCCAACCCTGCGGTGCAAGTCTTACATATATTTGCC